>JBBIKN010000079.1:0-16098 GCA_037445435.1 Nitrospira sp.
CCGACAAGGCCAAAATCGGGGGGAAAGCATGAACGCCACACACGCCTTTAAACTCTGGGTAATGGGCCTCTGCGGGGCGGCGACGCTGGCCATCGCGCCCGTTGTCGATATCACCCCTGCATTCGCTCACGGGGAGCGTTCGCAGGAGCCGTTCTTGCGGATGCGCACCGTGAATTGGTATGACACTGAGTGGGTCGGAAAGTCGACCAAAGTCAATGATGTGACGGAGATGAGGGGAAAGTTCCATCTGTCGGAGGACTGGCCGCGTGCGGTTGTGAAACCGAACCGGACGTTCCTCAACGTCGGTTCTCCCAGTTCGGTCTTTGTGCGTCTCAGCTCGAAGGTAAACGGAACCCCGATGTTCGTCTCCGGTCCTATGGAAATCGGGCGTGACTATGAATACGTGGTCACATTGAAAGCCCGACTCCCCGGCCATCATCACATCCATCCGATGTTTGCCGTCAAGGATGCAGGCCCGATCGCCGGACCTGGCGGCTGGATGGATATCACGGGTCGGTATGAGGATTTCACCAATCCAGTCAAGACACTGACCGGTGAGACGTTCGACACGGAAACCATGGGTACGGCCACGGGAATCATGTGGCACCTGTTCTGGGCGGCCGTGGCCATCTTCTGGGTTGGTTGGTTTATGATCCGGCCGATGTACTTGGTACGGGCCAGGGTTCTGGCAGCGTACGGTGATGAGCTTCTGCTTGATCCTATCGACCGAAAGGTGGGAAGTGCATTACTGGTCTTTGTGTTGGTCGTCGTGACCGTCGGGTATCTCGCAGCGGATGCGCGACACCCTGTGACTGTTCCGCTTCAGGCCGGTGAGACAAAGGTCAAGCCATTGCCGGTGAAGCCTAACCCCTTGATGGTTGAAGTCACACACGCAGAATATGATGTTCCTGGCCGTGCCTTGCGCATGACTCTTCATGCGACCAATAACGGAACTCAACCGGTGAGCATCGGAGAGTTCACAACGGCAGGCATCCGGTTTACCAACAAAGTCGGTGCTGCTAAGCTCGACCCCAACTACCCGCCTGAGCTGGTTGCATCGGCAGGCTTGACGATGGATAACGAAGCTCCCATCCAGCCTGGTCAAACCGTGGACATCAAGCTTGAGTCCAAGGACGTCCTGTGGGAAGTACAACGGTTAGTGGACATCCTCCACGATCCGGATCAGCGCTTCGCAGGATTGCTGATGTCCTGGACTGATTCTGGTGAGCGTCTCATCAATCCGATCTGGGCTCCGGTTCTCCCCGTCTTCACACGACTGGGAGCCTAGACTAGATCGAACCTAACAAGAACGCCGATCCGCCCCCATCGCAGGATGGCTAGGCTGGTCGGCGTTCTTGCTTTTCTTCCCACTTATTTTCCTCTTTCGTTTCTCTTGCATTCCATTCCTTGCCTGCTGCATTTCTGTTGTATATCCGTCCTCATCGGCTCACATGATCCGACAGACCCTCGTCACTCCGATACCCTTATAACGTGAATCCGAGCCCCCTTGTCTCCTCGTCAAACCTTGCTCAGCCGTCAACGGTCCTGTATGATGGCACCGGGTATAAATTGATATAGCCTCAAAAAAGTCAGCTGCAACTATGGAGGTCTCTCGGTATATAAGCCCCCTCGTGATACACTCTGTTTGATCCCATGGACACTCCCTCGAGTACCCCAGCTCCTTCACAGCTATTTGAAACCATCGGGCGGGTTGCCTTCCGGCATTTCCCGACTGCGGGCGCACTTGATACCCATCGATTACGGGACTATGGCATTGCTGCCTTCACATTCCTCAGCGTGGCAGTCAGTTGTGTGATGGAGATCAGCGCAAGCGTCGAGCGACAACAGTTGCTTGGAGTGTTCGCATGGATATTTCTCGGTGTCTTATTGCTCGGCGAGAATCGGGAAACTAGGGCTCAGGTTGCCATTGCAGTCCTCTTTGCGACCGTTGGCGAACATTTCGCTTCGATTTACATGGGTGGGTATACATACCGGTTTGAAAATGTTCCCGCTTACGTTCCTCCCGGTCATGGAATGGTCTATCTAACTGCCGTGGCGCTCGCACGATCAAGGCTCTTTGTTCGCCATCCCATAAAGATCGCCATCTTCGTGATCGGAGTATGGGGGACCTGGTCCCTTTGGGGAATCAGCGGTTACCCGGATCGAGGAGATTGGGTCGGTGCATTGTTGTTCTCCATCTTTCTAGTCTGGCTGATAATTGGTCGCTCCCCGATGGTCTATTTGGCCGCTTTTTTTATTACGACGTGGTTGGAACTGATCGGCACGGCTGTGGGTGCGTGGAAATGGGCTGCCATCGACCCCCTCCTGGGATGGCCACAAGGGAACCCCCCTAGCGGAGTGGGAGCCTGGTACTGTCTCGTCGATGCAGTGGCTATTGGAGGAGCGAGACCTGCACTATACGGGATGAAACGTCTCCGCGACTGGTCCAGATCTTTTGGCGTCCTCAAATAGAATCGTCATCTTTGAACATTCCACTACCGGAAGGACCTCCTTTCGTAACGACTTATGGCGTATATGGAAAGCTGCCCAATATCTTGAGACGCACATCTCAATCGCTTTTTATTCAGCGACTGTACGCAGAGCTTGATATGATCTTGACCACATGTGTTGAAGTTTGGAGCACATCTTGATAACCGACATTACCGCAGTGGTAACCTCAATACAGGTTGGACAACCTCGCACAGTTACATCAGGCGGTGAACCTGGGTCCCAGAACCATGTCTGGACCACCGGATTTTTTAAGAACCAGACGACCGTATCACTTTGGCTTGGTCGTCTCAACCTTGAGGGAGACGGGCAAGCAGACCTCGAGAATCATGGAGGACCAGATAAGGCGGTCAATGTCTACCCGGCCGAACACTATCCCTACTGGGCACAAACAATTGGATTGGCGAATCTTCCACCAGGTGGTTTTGGCGAAAACTTTTCCATTGAAGGCTTGCTAGAAAGTGATGTCTGTATCGGTGATGTTTTTGAGATCGGAGAATCACTGGTGCAGGTATCGCAGCCCAGGCAACCCTGTTGGAAGCTGGCACGCCGTTGGCAGATCAGCGATCTGGCTCTTCGTGTTCAGGAAACCGGTCGAACGGGGTGGTATTTTCGTGTTCTCAGGGAAGGTCGGGTTCAGGCAGGAACTAAACTAATTCTCGTTGAACGCCATCATCCTAACTGGACAGTCTCTGCCGCAAATGAGGTGATGCATCACCGGACAACAGATCGTAAGGCTGCTCAGATGCTGGCTGACTGCGTTGATCTCTCATCAAGGTGGCGGGACAAACTCAAACGGCGTGCGCTCACTGGAGTACCGGAGAGCACGGCGTCACGTCTTGAAGGCACAGGAACATAGATAGCCTCAAAGGCAGACTCATTTTCACTCATAGAGCATCAGGACCGTATTAATCATGATACGGTCCTGATGTCTCACTGGCTGCGGTGGTTCCATCAAATATCTACTCTTCGTCTTCGTCGTCGTCTTTCTTTTTCTTCACCTCTTTTAACACGGGTTTTCCCTGGGCAAGGCTCGCGTTGAGATCGTGTTCAGGAACCTTTTTATGCACCAAGTTCTGGTGACAATCGATACACGTCGCTCCTTCAGTTTGCATCTTCGCATGTGCCGCTTTGGCTGAAGCTCCTGGCGGTTTCGTATTCTTGTGACAGGCCCGACAGGTCAGACTATCCCATTCCTTAAGTTTCATCCGAGCCCGATATGCCGCCTCTGGGCGGTGCTCGTTAAATTTTTCAACGGTGGAGTAGTCCGTCGTGAACTCCTTGATTAGAAACGGCACACCATCCACCACATGAGTATAGATGGCTTTGTGAAAGTTGGATAAGCCCTGAGGCACATGGCAATCCTTGCAGCCTGGATCCATACCAAGCGCACCCCAGTGAGATGATTTCTTCAACTCTTCATACGGATAGATTTCCGAATGACAGCTGATACAAAACTCCGTCCGGGAAATGGCCGCTTCGCCGCCGAACACGACGGTGATCAGCCCTATCCCAAGAACTGCTCCAGCAGCTAACGTACCCAGCTTTGGCATTGTTATTCTTCCCCAGCTTTGTCGGACTTCACCGGCGGTTTAGCATTCTTTTGGAATTCCTCATGGAATTTCGGCATTGGTGGCCCGGTGAATGTACCGGCCAGTTTGAAATGCTCATGCATCGCCTTGTCGTTTCTAACCGACTTTTCAAAATCAAACTCGTACTTCTTATCAACCTTCGGTGTGAAGGGCGTATAAGGCTTCTTGACCCCTTTCCAACCTGATCCCTCGTAATTCAGATGGCAGGCATTACACTTTTCCTGAAACTCAAAATCCTGGCCAGCTTCGACAAGTTGGGCTCGCTCCATGGTCTTCTGGGATTTTTCATACGCTTCACCGGCCTTTCGATGAAGCTTTCGATAGTCGCTTCCAGCTCCATGGCACGATTCGCATCCGACACCGGTCAGGAACTTATCCGGCTCTTCGATGACGTACCCCCCTTCCTTGCCAAAGCCGTCCACATGACATCCAACGCAATCCTTGTCTTTTGTATAGTCCTTCTTGGGGTCCAGCTTGGCCTTGACCATCGCCTCGTCCTTCTTCTTACCTCTGCTAGGCTTGAGCGACTCCATGGCCTTAGCATGGAGAGTCTTTTCCCAAGACTCCCCTTCGCCTTTATGGCAGTTGAAACACTTCTTTCTACCTTCGAACGTACCCTCAGCTGAAGCGACCCCAGCCATTACGAAGAATACCGCCACAGCGGTACAGGCAAACAAAACGCGATGATTCACGGTATCTCCTTTCCCATGAATGTATGAATGATAAGAACTATTCGTTGCAATAACCGAGTACTCTATAATCCTAGTTGACTTTCGTCATCCGTCTTTTCAGTCTCATCAGTTTAACATGAGCAATTCCTAGACTGCCACAGTGATGTTCTGTTATTGGGTCTACCGAATGGGACCTCAAGCAGCCGGTATTCTGTACACCCAATATCCGCCATGCTTGTGAACCAATTGTAACGCCTGAAAATCAATGGGAGTCGAGTTCATGAGTGGCAGCATTTGCGACAGCAATATTTTTCCATTCTTCCCTTCGTTCAAGAAATAGGCACGCACAACCTTTTCCGAAAGAGACTGGAGAGTGTAGGTATCGTATCCATTCGCCTTCATCCAAGCCTTGACTTGACCCGCAAGCCCATGGACATTACCGGTCAAGGGAAAGTCCTTAAAGGCAATATCCATTCGATCAGGTCGCATAAGCCCAAGCTTATAGAGGTCGGAGGGATGCACGACGATATAGGCTTCACGGGAACCAACCAACTGTCGAAGCATAGCCGCACCGCTACTAGCTTCTGATGATAGTGCATCCACGAACTGATGAAACTTCTGTTCTTCATCCGATGATCCCGATGCCCCCCAAAACTGACGTTCATACTCGTTAATGACATCGGCGCGATCTTTCCAATACGATGGAGCAATGAGCGGTTGCCCGAGGTGAGACGTAAACAAAGTCTCACGGTCTGATAAGAGGCCGACCTGCCGGGAGGTATCCCACCAAGCTACGATCACCGCTTGCTTTGGCACATGCTTCGTAATTTCGGTCGCAACCGTGGCAAGTTCCGACAGCTCGGCCCCCATCGATCCAATCGGTTCTGAAACGAGATTTTCCCAGTTTAGTAGGATAGATATCCCGTCTTTAGTCGCTCGATAAGCAATAGCTATTGGCTTATCCACCGACGGAACGCGAAGCTCGTATTTGCTGATTTTGAGATCCGGCCAAGCCTGCAGCCCGAGGTTCCCAAATTTACTCACACTCCCTTCATCGACCAGTTGATACCTGTAGGGAGCAGGGTCAGGCTTAAACCAAAGGTAGGCAAACCACCCGACTAAAAAAAGACCTCCCGTCACCAGGAGAATCCCTAGTGACGGGAGAATCTTCAGCCCTGACGGACGTGACACCGAGGGGCTCAGTGACGACGTCCCGTTCACTGCTACTTCTTGTGCCGCCGCCAGCCTGCGAGGGCCAACGTGCCAGCCAGCATCATCCCGCCGCCGATCCCGCCGAGGGACAGCTTGCCGGTTTCGCTCTCGAGATCCAGCAGACTATGCTTCACCTGGCCCTCAAGCTTGGCGACTCGTGCCTGAAGCTCCAGCTTCTCCTTCAGTCGCGTGTCATCGTCCATGATTTCCACGTAGGCGCGGTTCATCGCCGCCCAGCCGACCGTGTAGGTGTAGCCCCAATACTGGTGCGCCAAGCTGACATGCAACTGCACCAGGTGGTCTTCGGCCATTTCAAACAGCTTCAACTCATTGGCCGCCGGATTGTTCCCCTTCGACCAATAGATCTGGAAGAACTTTTCAAATCCATCGGTCTCAGGCGCCGGCGGGGCTGGGCGGTTCGTCTTTTGCCCGGTCAACAACCCAGCCTTGTACTGTTCCTCGACCACATGATGCGCTTCATCGTACTTATCCAAGCCCGAGAACGTGCCATTGTCCATGAATTCCAACCAGGCCCGGGCATAGGTCTCCGAGTGGCAATTGGTACAGGTCTTCACCCAGGCATCGTTCCGCTTCTCCGACCAATCGGTTTTGATATTCTCCCGAATACCCGGCACGAAGGGATAGTTGGCCCACCGCACCTTCCGCACGACGTTGTGCGCGATTTTGCCCTGGTATTCCATATGACAATACTGACACGTCGGGGCTGTTTCGGCCCCTTTGGCCATGGCTTCCTTGATGGGGATGTTGAAGTTCCAATGATCCTTATCGCGCTGATACTTCAGCCCATGCTTGGACAGATTGTAGGCTTCCCAATTATTATGGTCGGCCCCACTGTGGCATTGCGCGCAGACCTCCGGTTTCCGCGACTCCGCCACGGAGAATTCATGTCGCGCATGGCAGGTATCACACTTGTTTTGATTGATGTGACAGCCCGTGCAGCCGTCGGCAATTTCCCGCTGCGGCATCCCGGCATACACTTCGACTTCCACGTTGGCCCGATAATCCAAGGCATGAGACGGACGGCCCTTCGGCCATTGATCCTTCGGCCACGTGATCGTATCCCGCTCGGATTCTCGCTCGGCAAACTCCTGCAAGTGACAGGTGCCGCACGTATCCGCGGTGGCGAGCTTGATATCTTTCCGGTGATCGGCCTTATTCTTCGTGTTGATGTCGAAGTGGCAATCGATGCACCCGACCTCTTTCAACTTCTCGCCTTTGGCCAACTTGCCCATCGACCGCAGATTCTCTTCGATGGCCTCCAGCTTCGCTTTCTTATAGAAGGTTTCGTCTTTCGGCGTCAGTTTGCGAATCTTGTCCAAGTTCGCATGGGTGCTCTTCTTCCAGGCCGCCACCCAACCCGGCGATTCATCGGTGTGACACTTCACGCATTGCTCCCGACTGGCGACCTCTTTGACCGCCTGTGGTGGTTTGTAGAAGGTGTGGGGATCGAAATACTTGCTGAACGAGACCGGCTGCCAATACTCCCCGTACTTCCCCTTCCCTTGCCCATTCTGGTTGGGATCCATGTAGCGCTTGAGCAACGCCTCGTAGAGTTCCTTCGGCGAGGCCGATCGCTCGATCTTCAGCGCCTCGTAGGTTTCCTTCGGAACGGTGGGGAAATTCGCCTGCGCCTGCGCAGCGGCGAACACACCGCAGACCACCAGGGCATACTTCACCATGTTCTTAACCATCACAGTTCTACTCCTTCCGTTTGATGGGCAGTGCGCGCTGTCCCTCAAAATAGATTCATTCGATGAACTTCTCACGTTATTTTTATCCATGTTCATAGGCGCAAGTTCTCATAAAAGAATGGCGGCGAAATATAGCTTAGCCCTCCTAGAGTGTCAAGAGATTTTCAGCGGATCGGGACCCAATAAACTCCCTTAAACTCTCCCATGCTGTGCCAAAGAAAAAAACCACCTTTATCGTAGTTACGGTCGCTCGCGATCAATGACGACGGTAATATTCTCGGTTCCCGGCTTAATGGGTTGACTCATCCCTTCCAGATCACCACTTTCAGCCATCGCTTTTCCGGATTTCGACAGGCGCGCAACGATCACGACCGTGTCGATATCCGATAATTTCCTCGACGGCATAGGGCTGGTGGAATCATCGAGTCGAAACGTGAAGGGCAAATCCTTTTTCGATGCCCGAACAATAGACACCGGCATCGGTGGGCCGGCGACGTCCTTCGCAAATACAAACAGCGTATCTGGAAGCGCTTTACCAGCCATGTTCGGCCCTAACACCACTTTGCCCGTGATCGCACGAGACTGTCCGGATTGTGCCGGCTTGGCAGGCTTGGCCTGCTCCATGGGTGGGTTAGCCACCAACATATTCATACTGGGACCACCGCCCAGGCGTCGTTTGGCTTCGGCGATACTGGCCTTCAGCTGGTCGGATGACTCCTGATCGTCGGGAGGCAGATAGGCGTGGGCCTCTTCCCATTCCTTCGCCGCACGCGCAAAATCCTTTCGGTTGTACGCGATCGTCCCTGACAACATCAACGCTTTGACGTTGTGCGGGTCGAGCTTCAACGCCTTTTGAATCAACGTCTCAGGTTTTCCATCCAGCTTGCGCCCCTGGTGCACGCCGAGAGCATCCGCATAGTCGGCGAGGAGACTGGCATTATTCGGATCCAATTTCGTCGCCTTCTCGAAAATCGGCACCGCGTCGGCATACCGCTCCATCGCCATATAGGATCGAGCCAAGAGTCCCCACCCGACGGCATCGTTGGGATTCTGCTCCAGTTTCTTTCTCAGCTGGTCGATCAGCTGGTTGAGACTATCGGCCATCTGAGAATCATCACCGGCGCCGCTCTGAGAAGACGACGCTGATACGGCCGGATGCGTCATCGCGGCAGGATTCCCCAACGTCCAGTAGAGGACCCCACTGACAGTCGGAATGATCATGGCCAGTGAGAGTGCCACCAAGCGGAGATTCACCAACCCACCGGTCACTGCAGTGGGCGCCTCCGTCGTCCCTGTTTCCTCCAACACACGACGCTCCAGCTCACTCCGAGCCGTTCGGTACTGTTCGTCTGTCAGCAACTCATCGGCGCGATCCTGTTCCAATTCAGAAAACTGCTGTCGATAGACCGGCAGCGTTTTTTCCTGTTCACTCGTGGCGGCGGACGGGCGCTTCAGCAACGGTCGCAGCAGAAGACCGAGGACGCACAGCGTCATGGCCGAAGCGATCAACCAAAATGTAGCGGTCATGAGTGTTTGCCTCCTTCTGCCAATAATTGTTCGACTCGTCGGTGCTCTTCATCGGTCACCGGCGCATCAACCACTTTACCGGCCCGACGGCGCAACGTCACGAAGAGCACCACAGCTCCAATGATCAATAGGACAAACGGCCCCACCCACAATAGTGCGGTCGTCGCCTTCACCGGCGGTCGATACAGCACGAAGTCTCCGTAGCGTGCGACAAGAAACTCGATGATCTCCTTGTCGCTCATATCCTTCGCGATCATTTCCCGAACTTCTCGGCGTAAATCTTCCGCTAACGGGGCGTTGGAATCGGCTAACGTTTGATTCTGACAGACCAGACATCGCAGCTCGACGGCCAGGTGCTTGAGCCGCGCCTCGACGACGGGATCATCGGCCAACGGCCTGGCTTCCCCGGCCCAAGCCGGTCCGGAGAAGAGCAGCGCTATGAGCATCAGCCATTTCATTGGGATTCGAGTTGCTTCACAAGGGGAAGGATCTTCCTGGCGACGGTGTCGGGATCCAACGGGCCGATCTGTTTATAACGGATCACCCCCTCCTTGTCGATCACGTAGGTTTCAGGAACGCCATAGACTCCATAATTGATACCGACCCGGCCGGCATCATCCACTCCGACCACGGGATAGGGATTGCCCCACCGTTTCAACCACGCCATGGCCTCGTTACGCTCATCCTTGTAATCCATCCCATAAATCGGCACCTCACCGGATTTGGCCAACTCCATCAACACCGGATGTTCAGTCCGACACCCGCTGCACCAGGAGGCCCAAAAATTGAGCAACCACACTTTCCCCTTGAGATCAGCCGGCGAAAATATTTTTTCTTGATCGTAGAGCTGCGGCTGGGAAAAGTCCGGTGCGTGCTTTCCGACCAAAGGAGACGGGATTTCCCGCGGGTTGAGCGTAAGTCCCACCCCCAGAAAGATGACGACGACGATAAAAATCGACAGCGGCAGAAGAAACCGATTCATGCCACTTTTCGCCTCGCCGTCCGAGTCGACGCAGCCACCACCGGCTCTTGCCGTCGCCATGCCAGCCGATATCGCCGATCGCTGACGGCCAGCGCGCCGCCCAACGCCATGATGAAACACCCGCCCCAAATCCAATCCACAAACGGCTTGTGATACAGCCGCACGCTCCAGGCTCCGTCATCGAGCGGTTCCCCCAAAGACACATAGAGATCGCGCAATAACCCCGGATCAATGGCGGCTTCCGTCATCACCTGATTCTGAACGGTGTAGCGCCGCTTCTCTGGATACAACACCGTCGTCTCACGACCGTCGCGACTCACCGAGAAGGCCCCACGGGCCGCCGTATAGTTCGGCCCCACGACATCCTGCGCCCCATCGAATCGAAACGTATAGTCGTCGATCGTCGCCGTCTCTCCCACGTTCATCCGTACATCTTTCTCCGTCTCAAATCCCTTGACCATCGTGACGCCGACAATGAAGACGGCCACCCCGAGGTGAGCCAGGAGCATTCCCCAGTACGACCGAGAGATCCCGGCAAGTTGAGCTCCCAGTCCACTTCCAGTGGTATGAGCCAGTCGTTCACGCAACGTCACCACTGCGGTCGTCACAATCCAGATCGCCAACAGAAGTCCCAGGCTCAGCAACGGAGTCCACTTGCCCATGATAAACGGGAGCGCAAGCGCCGTGACCACACTCACCCCGAACGCCCACTTCAACCGCTTTGCAAGGTCGGGTAATTCGGCCTTCTTCCATTTGGCCAACGGACCGATTCCCATTAAAAAGATGGCCGGAGCCATCAACGGAACGAACACGGAGTCAAAATAGGGAGGTCCGACGGAAATTTTCCCCAGGTCCAACGCATCCAAGAATAAGGGGTACAACGTACCCAGCAACACTGACCCCATCGCTGCGACCAGTAGCACGTTATTCGCCAACAGCATCCCTTCGCGAGACACCATGGCGAAACTGCCGCCCAGCCCGACACGGGGGGCACGCCACGCATACAACGCCAGCGAACCACCGATGACCACGGCCAAGAACGCCAGGATGAAGAGGCCGCGTTTAGGATCGGTCGCAAACGCATGCACCGACGTCAAGACGCCGGAACGGACGAGGAACGTCCCCAGGAGACTCAACGAAAACGCCATGATGGCCAGCAGGACGGTCCACACTTTGAACCCTCCCCGTTTGTCGGTCACGGCCAGTGAATGCACCAATGCCGTTCCGGCCAACCACGGCATGAATGAGGCATTCTCAACCGGGTCCCAGAACCACCACCCGCCCCATCCCAATTCGTAGTAGGCCCAACCGCTTCCCATCGCAATGCCGACCGTCAAAAAGCACCAGGCGACGGTGGTCCAGGGGCGAGACCAGCGGGCCCATGCCGCATCCAGGTTCCCTCCCAACAAGGCGGCGATCGCAAAGGCAAAGGCGACTGAAAATCCGACATAGCCCATGTACAACATCGGCGGATGGATGACCATCCCGGGATCTTGCAATAGGGGATTGAGATCGCGTCCGTCAGGAGCGGCGGGAATCAGCCGTTCGAATGGATTCGACACGGTCAGCATGAACAGAAGAAATCCGACACTGACAAGCCCCATCACGCCAAGAATGCGCGAGCGTGTGGCGTCGGGAAGGTGAGCGGAAAAGAGCGTGACGGCGAACATCCATACGGTCAGAATAAAGGTCCACAAGAGGAGCGAGCCTTCGTGAGCGCCCCAAATCGCGGCCAGCCGATAATGCAACGGGAGCTGAGAATTCGAGGTGGCTGCGACATACAACACGGAGAAATCTTTCTCGGCAAATGCGTAACCGAGACAGCAAAACGCCGTGAGGACCAAGAAAAATTGCACGCGCGCTGCGGGCTTCGCCACGGCCATCAGCGCCGAGTTCCCGACGGCGGCACCGTAGATGGGGAGAATGCCCTGCACGACGGCAACGCAGAGTGCCAGAATCAACGCAAAATGACCGATTTCAGGAATCATAGTGAATCTTTCGCACCCTGAGGAACGACCAGTGACTTACTTTGCTGGGCTCCAGAGGCCTTGGCCTTCGCCAAGGCTTCGGCCGCTTCAGGCGGCATGTAGTTTTCATCGTGCTTCGCCAAAACTTCGCTGGCGACAAACGTGCCGTCGGCGTTGAGTTTCCCTTGCGCCACCGCACCCTTTCCCTCTTTAAAGAGATCCGGCAGAATCCCTTTGTAGGTCACCGGCACGCGCTTCGCCGTATCGGTGACGATAAAACGGACCGTCAACCCATCGTTCTCGCGAACGAGACTGCCGTCTTCTACCATGCCGCCGATGCGGAAACTGCGTCCTTGCGGCACTTCGCCGTTCGCCACTTGACTGGGTGTAAAGAAGAACACGAGATTGCTCTGAAAGGCGTTCAAGATCAGCACGGTCGCCACACCCAAGACGAGCAGTCCCAGGCCGATAATGGCAAAGCGTTTATGCCGTGGTTTCATCGATGCCTCCTAACAAGGCCGCGCGCTGTTCGGCGCGTGCCGCAGCCCGTCGACGCCACAAGGCCAACACTTCCCACACCATGCACAACGCCGTGGCCGCAAACGAGGTCCACACATAGAGCCCGTACCCTCCCATCGCGAAGAATTCGGACGCGCTCCCCCACTGCATCAGCGAGCCTCCACCGCTTCCTGAATCACGGCCGGTTTCTCTTCCCACACCGGCAGCGATTCCCGCTCGACCATGATACATCGCACCCGGGCGAGGATGACCGCAATACTGTACAGCCAGAAGGCTATTGTCATAATCAACATGGCGGTCAGCATGGTCGCCGCCATTTTCGAGCCGGTCGCCATGCTGACGGAGGCCCCTTGATGCAACGTGTTCCACCACTGGACGGAAAAATAGATGATCGGCACATTGACGACCCCGACCAGCGCGAAGACGGCGCTCGCCCGGTCCGCACGCCGCACATCATCGATCGATGTCCGCAAAAGCATGACCCCCGCGTACTGGAATAGCAAAATCAGTTCCGATGTCAGTCTGGCGTCCCACACCCACCACGCTCCCCACGTGGGTTTTCCCCACATCGCTCCGGTCAGCAGTGCCAAGAACGTAAACATGGCCCCGGTGGGAGCGATCGCCTGCGCCATCATGAAGGACAGGCGCGCCTTAAGCCCCAACCCAATGCCGGCCCACAGAGCCATGACGACATAGAGAAACATCGACATCCAGGCCGCCGGAACATGGACGAAGATGATCCGGTATGCCTCGCCTTGCTGAAAGTCGGTGGGGGCGACGAAAAACCCCAAGTAAAGGCCGACGACCACCAGGACGACGGCCACGACGGCAAACCATGGGATAAGGCGTCCCGCCAGGGGATAAAACGCTTGGGGAGATGAGTACTTCAGCCAGTTGATACCCATACTCATGAAACGGCTTTACTCCAACGCGATACGTAACGCCGCCGCCGTGGCCCAAGGTGCCAGAAAGAGAGAGAGCACGAGACAGGCTCCGAGCAGCGACAGATTTGCTTCACCGCCGATTCCAGCCATGCTGCTGGTGACGGCGCCGGCCCCAAAAATCAATACTGGAACATAGAGTGGAAGCACCAGGAGGGCAACCAGTAGACCACTCCCCCGTACGCCAAGAACCAGCGCGGCGCCGATCGCACCAATCATACTCAACGTTGGCGTCCCAAGCAAGAGCGATAAGACCAACACTCCCAGTGATTCCCCGCTCAAACCGAATTGGAGCCCGAGCAGCGGCGAGAGCAGCACGACGGGTAACCCAGAGATGATCCAATGGGCCAGGACCTTCCCCACCACGAGCACCGGAAGCGGTTGGGGAATCAGGACCATTTGTTCGAGGACACCGTCCAGATAGTCCGCCGTAAACACACGGCTGAGTGACAAGAGACAGGCCAACAGAGCGGCCACCCACAGCACACCGGGACCGATGGTCCGCAATACCGCCGGCTCCGGCCCGACCCCCAAAGGAAAGAGACTCGCCACGATCACGAGAAAGAAAACCGACATCGCCGCGTCCGACCGGCGCCGCATCGCGAGCAGCAGATCCCTTCGAACGATTCCACTCACGGCCTCCCATATGCTGGAGCCGCTCATCCCGTCAGCCTCAAGCGTTGCACGGTCTTGGCAGGCAGTACCACCTCCTGATGCGTCACCACAACGGCCAGCCCCCCGCTCTGCAGATGGCTATGCAGCCGTTGCGTCACGACACTCGTGGCTGCCGTGTCGAGCGAGGTGAACGGCTCATCGAGCAACCATAAGGGACGTGTGGAGAGCCACAACCGTGCCAGAGCCACCCGGCGCTTCTGTCCCTGGGAGAGCACTTTGGACGGCAGGAGATGAGTCGGCCGCTTCAGTCCGATCGCCTCCAGCGCCTCCCTCGCCCCATTGGTGGAGCAAGGCTCTCCGGCAAGCGACATGGAGCTCGTAAGATTTTCGAGCGGCGTGAGGTCGTCCTTAATCCCATTGAGATGCCCGATATACGTGAGTTGTCCCGAATAAAGTTCCTTGAGTTGTTGGATGTCCTGCCCCTCCCACAAAACCAAGCCTTGCTCAGGCGGCAATAAACTGGAAAAGATACGGAGCAGGCTGGTTTTTCCGCTCCCGTTCTCCCCCACGACGGCCAACAATGTCCCGCGGTCAACTCTCACATTGAGGTCTGAAAACAACCGGCGTTCGCCGCGACTGCAACCTAATGCAACAGCTTGCAACACCAGAATTCCTCACAAGGAGGGTCGAGAGTAAGGGAACGAGGTGTTGAAAAACAAGGGGCGGAAGAATGAAACGTCTGCCTGGTCTACCAGACTCGCGAAGACATCTTGCTCTG
Source organism: Nitrospira sp. (assembly GCA_037445435.1). GTDB lineage: Bacteria > Nitrospirota > Nitrospiria > Nitrospirales > Nitrospiraceae > Nitrospira_D. The sequence continues at coordinate 15,025 of JBBIKN010000079.1, forward strand.
GGAGCAACCCTACTGCTATGTAATGAACACGTGATGATGTTGATTCTCGCGCTATATCCTTTTAGTGGCGAAGCACATACGTTCGAAGGAGATGAATCATGAGTGAACTCGTCTGTATTGCGTTTAAGGATTCCAGTACGGCCGATCGGGTGCTGAACGAACTGCGGGCCATGGAAGCGGAATATGTCCTGGACCTGGAAGATGCGGTCATCGTCGTCCGCGATATGGACGGCAAGGTGCATCTGAAGCAGTGCGTCGATGTGTTCGGCGGAGCGACGAAGCACGGCGTTGCGCTGGGATTATTATGGGGAGGACTGATGGGTATGCTTTTTATGAATCCTCTGGCGGGTCTATTGGGATCGATAGCCGGGGGAGCGGGGGCCGGGGCCATGACCGTAGCCGCCAATGAGTATGGGCTTTTGAGCGATTACGGGATCCCTGATCAATTCATCAAGGATTTGGGAAGCACGATCACGCGTGGTACCTCGGCGATTTTCTTGCTGATCCGGAGCGCGGACCACGACAAGCTACTGGCCAGCTTCTCTCGATACGAGGGAACCATCCTCAAGACATCGCTGAGTCAGGAGCAAGAAGAGAAACTGCGGGCGGCTCTCACCCACGAACACAAGCAAAAGATAGCCAAAGGGTAGTGTTGCCTCCCATGAGAGATGTTCGCCCTTCGACAAGCTCGGAACCAACGTAATTGGTAAGATCATTCTGGAGGCAAGATTAAGAGGCAAGATTAATAGGCTACAGAAAGACCGAACGGGTAACCCCGCCTCTATCAAGAATCGCTTCGTTTGTCCTGAGCTCTCGAAGGTTGAACGAAGTGTTCCCCACATCCTGTTAGATCTCCCCTTCTGCTTGCCGTCCAGGAGACAACTCACGTTCATGTCCCCCATGACGTTGATCGCGGTGCGGCAACGATCGAGAAACCAGTCCACAGTGAGTAAGACAGGGATGTATTGCACGGGGAGCCCGACGGCGGTGAAGACCATGGTCATCGTGACGAGACCAGCTTCAGGGATGCCGGCGGCACCGACGGACGCAACGATGCTCGTCAGCACGACCATT
>JBBIKN010000080.1:0-16037 GCA_037445435.1 Nitrospira sp.
CCCAGGCCGAGCGAGGTGTGTTGGACTATAAGTTCAGCCAATTGTTGCATGAATTCTAGTCGCTTAGAGTGTGACCATTTAGCGCTCCAGTACTTGGGATCATGCCAATAGTCAGTGTAATGAAAGTTGCCTTTGGCTTCAGATGGCAGCAGTTCGAGCCAACAGCGTTCAAAATTGTTCCAGCTAGCATAATTGCCAATCCAGCCGCCGACTCCTACAACGTCTCCTTTCTCTGTTTGGTCTAAGAAGCCATTAGCTGGGATGAAAATGCCGTTGATGGTTTTAAGTGGCATGAAGATGCCTCATTTCTATGTGATGTCAATGAGCGCCTACTATGAACCCTCTTGTCAAGAGAGCGCCACTGGGGCGTTGCGAACAGGTTTGTGTCAAATTGAAGCAAAGGGTGTCAGGTCTCGTATTTACTCAGTGTCGCAAGCTTGGTCTCATGTTTCTGCTATGCCTGATGCGCCGATTCGCAGAAGATATTGACGGCTTTCAGGTGCGCATGGAGTCGGGGAGTTGAGCCGCCGTGGCCAGGACGATGCTGAGTAATTCTTTCGCTGCGCGTCGAAGGGGGGCTTGGCTTCTCGGCGTGCATCGTCTTCTGTCCCGATCACCTGCAATAGCTCTGTCGGGATATCGACGGTGAGTGATTACCCCATGCAAACGAGCCTAGCAGAGGCTCTTCTGAAAACCAAGTTTAGGGTCTGGATTGCGATCGTTGGAATCCGTAAGCCTGATGGGCTGGTTCGCGGAAGAGGTTAACGGCTTTCAGGACTGTGCGCATGGAGGCGGGGAGTTGCGCGGCGGTGGCTAGGACGACGCCGAGTAATTCTTTCGCCGCCCGGCGATTGGCCGATTGGCGTTCCCGTCGACGGTCAAAGGCCTGCGCCCCGCGGAGAATATATTCCTCGGTGAGATAGCCGGTCCGTAGCGTCAAGAATGCGCTTCCTATCCCTTGCAACAGCGCATGAACGATCAAATGCATGCCGGGGATGGCGGACATGACGCCGCCGCCGACCGACGCGCTCAAGGGCGGAAACACATCTTCCAGTTGCATGTCCTCGACTCGCTCAGCGATCAACGCCGCCGCGAGGATTTGTCCATACATCGTCAATAAAGCGGGAAACGACGGACGAAAACCGAAGTGAGTGACGAGGGCGCGTACGAGCTTGAGGTTGGCATAGGCCAGCATCAGCGCATCTAAGCTGCCGTTTTGGATGACGGCGGTGCTGAGGAAGGCCAACCGAGCATGGTCCTTTACAATCTGACCTGAGCGTGCTCGCTTCTCCTCGAGCGCGGATTTCACCTCTTGCTCCAGCCCGACACCGGACCACAACGATTCTGTCAATCGTGTCGTAACCTCCGCCGACATGCCGCCGCTCTGGAGGAAGCGCTTGGCCACGGCCTTGTATTCCTTTTGGCTCACGCTGCTGTCAGCGACAAGCACGCGCTGAAGCGGGTGAGCGCGCACGCTGATGACGGAGAGTATTGGTCTGATGAGCAGGCCATAGATGGCGCAGAGGACGATCGCGTAGAACGCATATTCCAGACTGAAGTGGAGGCGGCTGAGGCGCTCACCGATATCCAGGACGTTGGCCAGGACGATGAGACTGAGAAAAAGAAGGGCGCCGAGTCCAACCAGCGCCCAAAATCGAGGTTTCCATCGAGGGCGGTCGTGAAGGGCCTGGTCTATTTGATCTGGCATGTAGGCGACTCTCTCGGTCTGCCTCGAGCGATTCGACTGGCCGACACGAGATCGTGCCGAGATCGACAGCTCTCACGTCATCCTATCGAATGCAGGTATTCCATTCAAGGCCGGCTATCGGCCCGCAGAATGGAAAATGGATCGGGCTATTTTTCTGATGAGCCCAAACGAGATGTGGTTTCGAGAACGTTGAGCCACCGGTTGCCGCAGATCGGACTAGGTTTCCCCCAGCTGCTTGGGTATAATCCACCGGATTCATTCCTTTCATCTCGTTGGGAGATTTGTATGTCCGAAAAAGACGACAAGAAGCGCGCGCTCGATTTAGCTCTTTCCCAGATTGAGAAGCAGTATGGGAAGGGAGCAATCATGAAGCTGGGGGCCGAGGAGAAGGTCGATGTGCCGGCGATTTCCACCGGGTCCTTGGGCCTCGACATCGCCCTTGGGGTAGGAGGACTTCCGCGGGGACGGGTGATCGAGATCTTTGGGCCCGAGGCGTCTGGAAAAACGACGATGACATTGCACTGCATTGCCGAGGTTCAGAAGGCGGGCGGAGTCGCTGCGTTTATCGACGCCGAACATGCGCTGGACTTGACCTACGCCAAGAAGCTTGGGGTGCAGGCCGACGATCTGTTGGTGTCGCAACCGGATACGGGAGAACAGGCGTTAGAGATCGCCGAAACGTTGGTGCGGAGCGGCGCCATCGATTTGATCGTCATCGATTCGGTCGCGGCGTTGACGCCTCGTGCGGAAATCGAAGGCGAAATGGGTGACGCCCACATGGGCCTTCAAGCGCGGCTCATGTCGCAAGCGCTCAGAAAACTGACGGCGGCAATCTCGAAGTCGCTGACGACGGTGATCTTCATCAATCAGATTCGGATGAAGCTCGGCGTGATGTTCGGGAATCCGGAGACGACCACCGGGGGAAACGCCCTCAAGTTTTATTCGTCCGTCCGTTTGGATATTCGCCGGATTGAGTCCATCAAAGAAGGTCAGGACGTGATGGGGAGTCGTGTCCGTGTGAAGGTGGTGAAAAACAAGATGGCTCCGCCGTTCCGACAGGCGGAGTTCGATATTATGTTTGCCGAGGGTATTTCCAAGACCGGCGAATTGGTGGATATGGGCGTCGACAAGAAGATCATCGAAAAATCGGGTGCGTGGTATTCCTACAAGGGAGAGCGAATCGGTCAGGGGCGCGACGCGGCCCGAGACTTCCTCAAAAATAATCCGTCGACGGCTCGCGAGATCGAAATGAAACTTCGAGAGGCGGCCGGCGTTCCAGCTCGGAGTGAGAAAAAAACTGAGGTCAAAGAAGAAAAGCCTGCTGGACGCAGCGAAGAAAAGCGGGCCCATCGATAGCCGGAGGAACGGACGGCTTCGTTCACAAGCTGTATCCGTGATTCCAGGGGGTGCCGTCCGCCTCGCAATTCGCTTTTTAGCCAAACGAGATCGGACAATCGCCCAAGTAGAACAGTTTCTCAGATCAAAAGGAGCCTCGCCTCATCAGATTGCGCAAGCGATTCACCGATTGTCCGACCTCCGGTATCTTAACGATCACGCCTTTGCACAGCGATGGGTCAATAAACGGCTGGCAGTGCGGCCGATGGGGGAAGAACGGCTGAAGGCTGAATTGCAGGCCAAAGGAATTTCAGAATCCTTAGCAGCTCAGGTGGCGGCTGAGGCCTTCCGTGAGATAGATGAAAAGGTGTTGGCTCAACGCGCGATTCGGGCCGCGCAACGCCATGGCCGCCGATCGACCTTGTCTCAAATGGTGCGTCTTCTCCGTCAGCGGGGTTTCAGTGAGGACACCATTGATCGTATGATAATGGATAAGTCTAGGATCAACGAGGAACCTCTCTATGAAGAATAGTGCGACGGATCTGCGACGAGCATTTATTCGGTATTTCGAGGAGCATGGCCATCAGGCCGTGCCGAGCTCGGCCTTGATTCCGCAGGCTGACCCGACCCTGCTCTTCACCAACGCGGGCATGAATCAATTCAAGCGGGTCTTCCTGGGAGAAGAATCCCGGCCCTACAAGCGAGCCGTATCCGTACAAAAGTGTCTGCGTGCCGGCGGGAAACACAACGATCTGGAAAATGTGGGGTACACGAGGCGGCATCACACGTTTTTCGAGATGCTGGGGAACTTTTCGTTCGGCGATTACTTCAAGGACGATGCCATCCGATTCGGATGGGAGTTTCTGACGCAGACGGTCGGACTGCAGAAAGACCGGATGTGGGTGACGATCTTCCGCGAAGACGACGATGCGGAGACGTTATGGAAGAAGATCGGTGTCTCGCCGTCGCGCATCGTCCGGTGCGACGAGAAAGACAACTTCTGGCAGATGGCGGACACCGGTCCCTGCGGCCCCTGCTCGGAAATTCACTTCGACCAGGGCCCCTCCGTCCCAGGCGAGGACCGACCGAACGGCGAGGGCGACCGGGTGATCGAGATTTGGAATCTCGTCTTCATGCAGTACAACCGCGACGCCTCTGGAACGCTCCATCCGTTGCCGAAGCCGAGCATCGACACGGGAATGGGACTCGAGCGGTTGGCCGCCGTGGCCCAGGGAGTCTACAGCAATTACGACAGCGATCTCTTCACACCGCTGCTTACGGCTATCGCTCGGCGGGCCGGCACCGAGTACGGCACGAAGGAATCCTCGGACCGTTCGATGCGCGTGATTGCGGACCATTTGCGCGCCATCACGTTTCTGATGGCGGACGGTGTGCTGCCCTCGAATGAAGGACGTGGGTATGTGTTGCGACGGATCCTTCGCCGCGCGGCCCGCCATGGCCGGCTGCTTGGGATTGTCGAGCCCTTTCTGCACGAACTCAGCGCAACGGTCGTGGACCAAATGGCCGCCGCCTATTCGGAGGTGCGCGCGGCATTCGCCACGATCGCCGAGGTGACGAAAGGCGAAGAGGAGCGGTTTATCGCGACGCTCGACCAGGGCTTGCCGATCTTAAATGAGATGATCGAGCGGGCGAAAACGACGGGACGAACCGTCTTGGCGGGGGGCGACGTCTTCAAGCTCTACGACACCTACGGCTTCCCCATGGACTTGATCACCGAAGCCTGCCGGGAACAGGGCATGACGGTCGATGAATCGGGGTTCAATTCCGCCATCGAAGAACAACGGACTCGTGCACGCAAGACCGCCGGATTTGAACAGGAAACCGCCAGACCCGCCGTCGCCGAGCTGGCCAAGCGGATCGGGGCTACGACATTCGTCGGTTATGAGCACTTGGAAAGCGACGGCATCTTGCGGGCGATTCTGAAAGGCGAGCAATTGGTCCAGGAAGCGGTAGAGGGGGAGACGGTCGAATTGGCGATGGATGTCACGCCCTTCTATGCCGAAGGCGGTGGTCAGATCGGAGATCAAGGAGTCTTGACGGGTCCCGAAGGGGTGGTTGATATCAAGGAGACGACGAGGCCCGCGCCGACAGTCATTTTGCACAAGGGAACGGTCCGTAAGGGACGTATTCGAGAAGGTGAGCGGCTGCATATGGCGGTGAACGCCTCCATGCGCCGGGACGCCGCGCGCAATCATACGGCGACGCACCTCGTCCATGCGGCCCTGCGTGAGTTGCTCGGGCCGCATGTGAAACAGTACGGATCGTTGGTCGCACCCAACCGTCTTCGGTTTGACTTTGCCCATTTCAGACCGCTGTCGTCCCGCGACATCGACGACATCGAATCGACGGTGAATGAAGAAATACGTAAGAACGAGACCGTACGTACTGAAGTGATGAGCATTCAGGATGCCGTGGCGAATGGCGCCCTGGCGTTCTTCGGCGACAAGTATGGCGAAGAGGTGCGCGTCGTGAGCGTTGAATCGTTCAGTAAAGAACTGTGCGGCGGCACCCATTGTCGGCAGACGGGCGATATCGGGCTCTTCCGCATTGTCTCGGAAGGAGGTGTGGCGGCCGGTGTGCGCCGGATCGAAGCGCAGACCGGCAGCGGCGCGTATGGACTCTTGAAGAAGCTTGAAGCCGATGTCCGCGAGCTGTCGGATCTGTTGAAGGCGGGGCAGTCCGAGCTGGTCGCCAAGACACGCAAGCTGATGGCGCAGCTCAAGGACAAGGAGCGGGAGCTCGAAGAGCTGAAATTGAAAATGGCCAGCGGCGCCTCAGTCGCCTCGACCGAGCGAGCAGTTGCCGGAGTGGCGGTGCACTCGCAGCGGGTCGACGGGCTGGATGTCAATGGCATGCGAGCACTGGCGGATCAGCTCCGGGACAAGCTGAAGAGCGGCGTCATCGCGCTGGGCGCTGCGACCGGCGACGGCAAGGTCTCGCTGTTGGTCGTGGTGACGAAAGACTTGATCGCGAGGCTCAAAGCCGGCGAGCTCATCAAAGCCATGGCTGCGGAAGTCGGTGGAACCGGAGGAGGTCGGCCGGAAATGGCCCAGGCCGGGGGCAAGGATCCGGCCAAGCTGGACGCCGCGCTGGAAAAGGTGTTTGGCCTGGTTGAAACCACCCTCCGGCGGTAGAATCATGCCTGGTCGCATACTCGCGCTCGATTACGGCACCAAGCGGATCGGCGTCGCACTCAGCGATGAACTCGGTTGGACGGCGCAACCGCTCGAAACCTTCGAACGAAGGACGCTGGATTGGGACGTGGCCCACATCGCCGCGCTCGTCGGATCCCACAATGTGGAACGGGTGGTGCTCGGGTTGCCGCTTCAGTTGGACGGACGGGAAGGGCCGGCCGTCCGAGCGATGCGCGAGTTTACCGTGAAACTGGAAGCGGGTTTGTCCGTACCGGTCGTCCGGTGGGACGAACGGATGACGACCAAAGCGGCGGAAGAGTTGTTGATCGCCGCTGATGTCAGTCGGAAAAAACGCAAAGGAATCGTGGATCGTATTGCAGCCGCGATTCTCCTGCGAAGTTACCTTGAGGCGCAAGATTCGGTCTCCGCTCCATCCGTCGGAGGCCGACCTGCTGAGGAGACGCCAGAAGAGTGGGAGACATCGTCTTCTTCCGACCGACCCTATGACGCTGCGTCTGATCCTTATCCTATTGATCGCCCTCGTCGCGCTCGCCGGCGTGGCCGGATATCAGATGATTCGGTGGGCTGAAGCGCCCGTTCTGTCCGAATCCGATCATCCTCCGTCGAAGATCGTCGTCATCCCGGAAGGCGCGACGTTTCAACAGGCTGCGATGTTGCTCGAACGGGAGCAGCTGATCAGGAGCCGTTCGGCGTTTCTGCTTCTGGGAAAGGCTCAGGAGGCCGACCGCAAAATCCATCCTGGAGAGTATGAGCTCAACGCCGCCATGGCGCCGGCGGAGATCCTGGCCAAGTTGCTGACCGGACGTGTGGTGCTGCATTCCATCACGATTCCCGAAGGCCATACGATCACTCAAATCGCCGATGTACTGGACGAACATCGCATCACGAATCGTGGGGAATTTATTCGACTTGCGACGGACAAGGTCTTCGTCCGAACGCTGGGAATTCCTGCGGACACGGCGGAAGGGTATCTGTACCCAGACACGTATCGTTTCGCCAGGCCGACGGCTGCGAAAGACGTTATCAAGACCATGGTAGAACAACTCGGGCATGTCATGACGCAGGAATGGCAGGCACGGGCCAAAGACATTCACTTGACGGTCCATGAGGTGTTGACTCTCGCGTCGGTCATCGAAAAAGAAACCGGTGTCAGAGAGGAACGTCCCCACATCTCGTCCGTCTTTCATAATCGGCTGAAGAAACGTATCCCCTTGCAGAGCGACCCGACCGTGATCTATGGTCTGCCGAATTTCGATGGGAACCTTCACAAAAAGGATCTCAGCCATCCCAGTCCCTACAATACCTATCGGTGGGCCGGTCTGCCGCCCGGGCCGATTGCCAACCCCGGCGCGGAGTCGATCCGTGCCGCTTTGTATCCCGTTCCTTCTGCGAACCTCTACTTCGTCTCGAAGAACGACGGAACCCATCAATTCTCCGCGACTCTTATCGAACATAACAAAGCGGTGGAAAGGTACCAGAAGCGTCCTTTTCGGCGAGGCAATCGTTCGCAGACCCTGATGACTCCCGACGGCAGACAGAAGCACCACCAAGAAGGAGTATCGTAACGCATGTCAGGATGGAATCTCCCTGCTCTGATCGACCATACGGTCTTGAGACCGGATGCCACGAAGGCGGACGTGTTGCGGCTGTGCCAGGAGGCAAGGCACCACGGTTTCACCGTTATTTTTGTCCCGCCATGCTATATCGATGAAGCGGTCGCAGCGCTGGCGGCTACCGGCATTCACATCGGGATTCCGATTGGATTTCCATTGGGTGGTCACACCACAAAAGCCAAAGTCGCCGAAGCAATCGAAGCGGTCTCCCGTGGCGCGAGCGTGCTGGACATGGTGTTGAACATCAGCAGACTGAAGTCGGGCGATCATGACTATGTACGGACCGACATCGCGGAAGTCGTACGGTACACGCCTCATGTAGAACACAAGGTCATCCTCGAAACTTGCTATCTCACGCAGCAGGAAAAACAGACGGCCTGTCAATTGGTCGTCGAAGCAGGGGCTGATTATGTCAAGACCTCAACCGGCTTCGGGGCTGCGGGGGCGACCGTCGAGGATGTTCGGTTGCTGAAGGAAGCCGTCGCTGGCCGCGCCAAAGTGAAGGCGTCTGGCGGCATTCGTGATTGGAAGACGACGATGGCCATGCTGGAAGCGGGAGCAGACCGCATCGGCACGAGCGCAAGTCTCAAGATCATTGAGGAGTGGCGTGCATCGTGACGCAACAAGTATAGGGCTATACAGGAGCGGCGGAGGACGATGACATGATGCTATTCATTGAGGCGTCATTCACATGTCTCAAAATACGCCCAATGGTTGGAGACAAAGTCGGCCAGGAGGTTGTAGTCGGATTGTTGTAAAGCCAATTTGTCGAACCGGTGTTTGGCAAACACAGCACGAGCGCACTTAATCGCGTCAGCGACGAGCATCCTTTCTTCCACCTTGGTCGTTACCTCTTTTCCGTCCGGCCCCATCCCCGGCCATGGAGTGTCCCACACGACATAGGTTGTATGAGGATTCGAAAGGGCTTGTTCAAGTGTTATTTCAGTGTTAGTTTTGCTGTCTTTCTTCATCATCATGTGTCACTCCTTATCATAATATATAGTCCATCGAACTTCCTAAAATGTCACGTAACTTATTGAATTCTCGCGCTATCTCGATGGATCTGGTATAGTGCGCCGATGATCAAACGAATCATTCTCCTCATCATAGACGGGTTTGGAGTCGGGGCGTTGCCGGATGCGGATGAGTACGGCGATGCCGAGGCGAACACCCTCGTGCATCTGGCTGAGACCGTCGAGGGACTGAGCTTGCCCAATTTCGAGAGGCTGGGTCTGGGGCATATCGCTCCGATCAAAGGCGTACGGGCCATGGTTCAGCCGAACGGTTCTTTTGGCCGACTCGGATTTGCATCGCCGGGTAAAGATTCCGTCGTGGGCTACTGGGAAATTGGAGGGGTGATCCACAAAAACGCCACGACGGCTTGCGCCGCCGGCGTTCCAACCAAAGTCGTCGACGTCATTGAGCAGCTCTTAGGCAGAAAGTCGATCGGTCGAGGCATTTCGACGACGGGAGTGATGCTCCGCCGGCATAGTATGGAACATATGGCCACCGGAGCGCCTATCGTATGGACGGACGGGGGCAATACGTGTGTGTTGGCCATGCATGAGTCCCTCATGCCCCCCGCGGCATTTCACCAGCGATGTCGTGAGGTCCGAAAAGCCGCAAAAGATGCTGGCATTTTCATTCGTGTCGTCGGGCAGCCGGTTATCGGCGGACATGACCTGCTTCAACCACAGGTCGGACGAAGGGACTTTGTGATTGAGCCACCTGGTGTGACGATGTGGGATGTCCTCAGCCGATCCGGCCAGATCGCAATGGGAGTCGGAAAGGTCTATGACCTCTTTAGTGGGCGTGGGTTGACGAAATTCTTTCCAGCGGCATCGGGTATGGTCGCTCTTGAAGAAGTGGTCGGCATGTTGAATAAGGTACCTCGTGGTCTCATCTGTGCCAGTCTCGATCTGCTGTCGGAAGAGGCCGAACCATCGGCAACAGCCGTACAAGAATTTGATCGCCGTCTGCCGGATTTGTTCGAGAAACTACGGCTCGGCGACATGGTGATTGTGACGGGTGATCACGGAAGGGATTTCTCATTACCGGGAAAGGCATCCACGCGAGAGCATGTTCCTGTCTTCGTGACCGGCCCCAAATTGGCCCAAGGCGTCGATTTGGGAACTCGACTGACGGCGGCGGATGTGGGGCAGACTATTGTCGAGGCGTTACATGCCGAACGATTGCCGGTTGGTGAGAGTTTCTTGGATGCGCTCAGACCGGGATAGGTAGGAGTAAGGATAAAGAAATCTAGAGTGGAGACAACGGCGTGTCCTATGAGAATAAACTGAGAGACCTGGGATTGACCTTGCCGGCTCCGCCGAAGCCGGTGGCAAACTATGTTCCGGTAGTCAAGACGGGAGACCTGCTGTTTCTATCCGGTGTCTTACCCTCGCGCGATGGTCAGCTCGTGATGACCGGTAAGCTCGGTGAGAATCTCAATGTCGAGCAAGGGATGGAAGCAGCGAGAGTGGCGGTGCTGAATGGCTTAAGTATCATTCGGAGTGTCGCAGGATCGCTGGATCATGTGAAGCAAATCGTGAAGATGGTCGGGTATATCGCATCCGCTCCTGGGTTTACGGATCAACCTCAAGTCCTCAATGGGGCCTCGGACTTGCTCGTGTCGCTGTTTGGTGATGCTGGTCGACACGCTCGTGTCGCCGTTGGTGCGGCCGAACTTCCTCGCGAGGCTCCCGTGGAAATCGAATTGATCGTCCAAGTGGCGTCATAGTCCAGCTTGACTCTTCAAAAAATCGCTTGTTAAAGTCGAACATGTCGTGTTTCACATCGTCGGTAGGTCTGTTTCCTTCCCGGTAGGTTGCCCATGAAACATCTTTCGATCCTGGCTACATTCCTCTTTTGGCTGGTGTATCTGACAAGTGGGGCGAGCAGTCTGATCGCACATGCAGGTCAGGCACCCATTGAACTATCGTCTCGGACGTCGATTCCTGGCGCGACCGTGGTCCTGAACGGGAAAGGGCTGGGCACCTTTAAGTCGACGCAGTTCAACAGGGTGACCGTCAGCGGGGTGCCCGCCTTGGTGCAGCGATGGGATACGGATGCCATTGAAATCAAAGTTCCGTTTAAAGCAACGAGCGGTCCAGTGGACATATTCATGGGCAAGAAGAAGCTGTCTGCCGGACCGTTGATGATCATGACTCCCCGGATAGACGCCATCACGCCGACGGAAGCGGAACGGGGAACTACGCTTCAGATCACCGGCCATCATTTCGGCCTCTCGGCGGGTGCGCGCGATCCGAACACGATGTTCGGCGTCAATGACGTGATGGTCGGCGGGGTTGTGGTGCGACCCAAGCGATGGAAGGACGACAAGATCGAGCTTGAAATACCGACGAACGCCGTAAGCGGTGATGTCGTGGTTCGGCTGGCTTCCTCTGATCCGCTCCCGGACGGATCCTGCTGTGCTCCCGTCGAATATGTCATGAGCAACGCGGTTCCGCTCAAATTGATTCCGTCCATTCGAGTGGACCCGGTCAGCGGCCCTGTTGGGACGAAGGTGGTCTTGTTCGGCCAGGGGTTCGGGAATGCCAAGGAGTCGATGGACGACGGCGTACTGATCGGTGGGCGGCCGGCGACCATCGCTCAATGGAAGGACGATGCCATTGTCTTTCACGTCCCACTCGGCGCAGAGTCGGGTCCGTTGGTGTTGAGGCATCAAGGGCGGGAGCGGGTGCTCGCACAGTTTACGGTTCATGTTCCCCGCGTCATCTCCATGAGTCCGGCCAGTGCGCCGATCGGGACCATGCTGCGCATTAACGGTGAGCACTTTGGGTTTTATTCGGAGAGCGGGTCGACTCCCTACAACTTCATGGATTTCAATACCGGTGAGAATCGAGTCGAAATCGGCGGGGTACCGGCGGTGATCTATCGATGGAACGACGACCGAATCGATGTCTGGGTGCCGTTCAGCGCGAAATCTGGAAAAGTCGTCATTTACCGTGGTGCAAACACGCCGAACATCGGCGGGCTTTGTTGTGCCGAACGAGGGACTCTCGCCATCGAGGCCGGGGACTTTACCTTGGTGACGCCGGTCATCGAATCGTATGAACCGCAGACTGCCGGGCTGGACGCCACCGTGACAATCAAAGGCCGAGGGTTCGGCACATTTCTCAAGACCGCTGAACATGCCGACTTGGGGTTGAACCAGAAAGCCTACAAGCGGCGAACTGACGTCGAAATCAACGAACCGGGAGAAAACGCGACCGTCGTCTCGAACGTGTCACGAACCGAAGTGTTGTTCAACGGCACCGCTGCGCTGGTTCAGTCCTGGACCGATGAAGAAATCGTGGTTCAAGTTCCTCACCGTAACCTCTATGGGATCGGAAAGAAGGGGGAGTTTTTCGATAACCTGGCGACCGGGCCGCTGGTAGTTCGACGGGGATCATGGGACCTGCTTCCCGATGGAACATGTTGTTCGCCGAAGAAATGGTTGACGCTTGAAGCCGGACCGTTCACCATCGAGGCGAAAGGGCTTCCCGATTCAGGCTACTGGGATAACAACAGGCCTGACGCGAGTACCAATCAATAATGCCGGTTCGGTTCCATCTCGGTCGCGCCACGCGACGAAATGTCTGGGCATCATTCTTCTTCCTCGGTATGATTCGCGTGCTATTCCCCCAAGCGGTGGGGAGTGTAGAATCCGACCTTTTCATCACGACCCAAGCGAGTAGTACGAAATCAACCTTGATAAGCATTCAGTTTCGCACGCCTCAGCATGGGTGGGCGGTAGGAACCGGAGGCACCATCCTAAAGACCACCGATGGCGGGAGGAAATGGAAGCGGGTAACCAGCGGGACCTCGACACTGTTAACGTCTGTGTTCTTTGTTGACTCATCGAACGGATGGGTAACAGGGGCCGGAGGATTGCTAAGCCGCACGATGGATGGAGGAGAGGCCTGGATTCCACAACCCCTGGATACTCAGCAACCGCTGTACAGTGTCTATTTCAGAGATCTAAATGTCGGATGGGTGGTTGGAGGAGGTGGCACGATCTTCCATACCAAGGATGGCGGCCGGCATTGGATGGAACAGTTCAGCGGTACGACGGCGGCTCTTTATGCGGCGCACTTTCTCGATGACCAGAAGGGCACGATCGTTGGAGCACTGGGTACGGTCCTTTCGACGGACAACGGGGGTGCGATTTGGACGCCTCAAGAAACGCAGAGCGCGGTCACCTTGTTCGATGTCTTTTTCACGGATCCTACGACAGGATGGGCGGTGGGCAATGCGGGAGCCTTGTTTCAAACGACAGACGGCGGAGCCAAATGGGTTGATCAGGCTCTGCCGTGCGGCAAGACATGTACCAAGGTCATTGATCTGTTGAAGGTCCGCTTCACGAGTCCTCAAGAAGGTTGGATTGCCGGCGAAAGGGGAATGTTGTATCGGACGACCGACGCCGGTCACACCTGGAGTGAGGGAAAATCAATTACTTCATCCTCGCTATTCGGGCTCAGCTTTCCCGATGCTCTGCATGGGTGGGCCAGCGGAGAAAATGGGACTATCGTTCATCTGCAACTAAGCCGATGACCTTCATCCGGTTCGACTCGTTTTTGCTTTCCTTCAGAAATTCTCCGGGCGTCTGAGAGTTTCTGGATGATCCGTCAGAGCCGCTTCCTACTGGTTGGGGGCGCTGAATCATGAATCTTCCTAGGAGATGAGGTGTGGGGCGGTAAGACGCCGATTGGCTGCGTACGGAAGTTTGGCCGGACGGATTTCAGCCGGTCTGAGAGCGTCGTTGTCGAATTCTCATTCGAACCGTGCGAGCTCATCCAGTCGAATACTTTTTGCTGGTCTCCAATTGACAAATGTGTTCGGCAAAATGAAAGTAGTGACATCACTACATCGTGAGGAACTGTATGCGAATCGGATTGCGTGAGGCGAATCAGCAATTTTCTCGGCTGGTGAAAACGGTCCGAGGCGGGAGGGAAGTGCGTCCCGGTTGAGGTTTTATCCGTATTCAACCGGCGATGTACGGTCGGTGAACTCACCCTGCGCGATTTTTTCGCCATCCGATCGAGACTTCGCAAAGACCGTCACTACTGGGAGCTCATAGAAGTCGGTGAGATCGTCCTGAATCGAGCTGAGGAACTGGCCCACAAAAGTGAACTAAGGACGCTCGATGCACTGCACCTCGCCTCAATCCTCACATTCCAAGCCGCTTCCGGTCTGACCATTCCCTTCATCACTGCCGATATCAGACCACGTAAGGCATCTGAAACGCTTGGATTGGATCTGATCTGGGTCGAATAAGCAGGAACCAAGGCTGGAAATGAATTAGTCGTATTGGCGACGCTCGTTGAGGCGTATGAAGCGAAGCGTTATGCCATTGGTCCACCCGATCTGGTCCAGGCCATCAACTTTCGGATGAATCAACTCGGCATCACGGGCCAAGATCTTGGAACCCAGCTTGGCGGACGCAGGCGAGTTTTCAAAATCCTGACCGAGAAGCGCGGTCCCTCTCTGAAAATGAGTCGCCGGCTGAATCGCACCCTCCACATCCCGCTGGAGAGTCTCATCGGTACGGCTGTGTAAAGGCACTCGGTGCGCCTGCGCAATAAAAGACTCCAACCCCTTTACCTTCCGGCTAGACGTCCGAGCTCGAGACGGTTCGGATCTTCTTAACGCGCGGTAACGGTCTGGGATTCTTGGGCCGCCAGACTCTTTCGGCGGTTGTTGGAAATGGTGCGGTCGATAATGGCGCCACAATTGAGGCATTTCCAGGCATAAAACACGAGAAAGAAATCCGAGAATCGCTCCAACAGCATCATCCCTTTGCATTTCGGACATTCCATCGATCCCTCCCAGGGTAATTGAGTTCACAGCTGAGAATGGTCTCAAGCAAGAGTTGCACCAAGTTCTCATGATTCAGTATTTCAATGATTTGTGAGTTACGTATTTACACCTGGTAAATCTTTTTCATAAAATTGACGGTGCAGAAGAGTGTAATCCGTCAATGTTTTGGCAATAGTAGGGGCGGAAGTTTTGTGTCAGGTTGTCATGTGGGATGAGAGATGGCATGGCGGCTATGTTTCATATCGACGTTAGCCCTTTATCCTCGTCGTGTGGGCGTTCGCAGGAACGGCCACAGACATCCCTAAGCCAGGCTCATGCCAAGGCAGAAGGGTAGGACCGTCGTAGCGATACCCTCCTTGGACAGGGTCCGTTGCCAGGAGCAACGGGGTGTCCAGATCCAACACTTCAAATCCTTTCATACCCAAGACCAGGCTGAAGGAACAGCCCATGGCGATGCGCGATTCGAGCATGCCGCCGATCATCAGCTTCACCCCGGCCTTGAGAGTGAAGGACGCAATCTCCGCTGCGTTCAGCACGCCGGTTTTCATGATTTTGATGTTGATATAGTCCGCCGCACCTTGCGCGATGACCTTACGCGCATCGTCAAGAGAGCGCACGGACTCATCAGCGGCAATTGGAATGCCGGTTGCTCGCCGAATGGCGGCCAGACTGTCTAGGTCATCCCGCATCACCGGTTGTTCCAGCAAGACCATCACCCCGCCGAATTGCCGGACTCCATCGGCAAACGCAAGGCACTCCGCACGCGAAAAACCTTGGTTGCCGTCGCCGATGAACGAAATGCCGGGCAACGTACGGTGGAGGGCCTCCAGCCGGCGGACATCTGTATCCACGTCTTTGCCGACCTTCATCTTGAACAGGCGAAAGCCTCGTTCATACCAGCCACGGGCAAGGGACAACGTGTTTTCGAGAGTGGCGATTGGAATCGTGATGTCGGTGTCGCGTGGTCGCACATCGGCGCCACCCCAGATCTGCCACAAGGGGATGCCAGTGGCACGGCAGTGCGCATCGAGCAATGCAGTCTCGATGCCGCAACGTGCAGCTGGATGGGAAGGGACCTGCTCTGCCAGGTGACGGCCTAATCCTTGATAGTCATGAACTGACCGGCCAATGAGTAAAGGCGCGAGGTACGCCAGCGATCGGAGGCAAGACTCTCGATCTTCGCCACCAACTTCAGGGAACGGCGCTGCTTCCCCATAGCCGAATGTTCCGTCACCGAGCGTGATGCGGACAAAGACATTTTCCGCGACGACCCGCGTCCCTGTCGCCACAACGAAGGGGTCCGTGATGGGCATATCGATCGGCCAGAAGGCCACGTCTTCGATACCATCGTTTTTCATCTGGATCGCAACGCTGTGTCTCTAG
>JBBIKN010000081.1:0-15612 GCA_037445435.1 Nitrospira sp.
CTTACACCGGCTACAAGTGAAGTAATCCTGAAAAGAGTTGGAACTGCGCCGGTCGCTTCAGCCATGGATCGCTAAGGATCTTGATCCGCTAAAGGTTTTAGCCAACCCGCCATTGCCACGGCTGACTGAAAAACAAGCTTGGGTCAGCCAAAATGGTCGGATCTCTTAAAGCTGCTTGTGATGATCGTCTCCCCGTTTAGGCCTGTGAGCCGCGTGTCACGGTTCTGGGTGTTGAATCGGCCTAAGACCTAATTCCGCCCCTTCGGCGCTCCTGGTGCCAGACCCATGATGCGAATTTTTGGACCTTGCGGAAGCTGGATCAGCCGGTTGTCCTTCACCTCGCCGCCGAGCACCCACTCAAAGAGCCGCTTCGCGTCGTTGAGTTCAGGATCTCGTGGAAAACCGTATTGCTCCTTTTGCATCGGTTCGTCGTAAAGGCCGATACAGCCATGGGAGGCGCGATAACCGGGCAGGTCGCGCCCGTGAATCCAGTAGGATACCCCTTCCCGGTTGACATGGAAACGGAGCGCGTAATTCATTGGATACGGTCGGTCCGTTCCTTCGATGGCGTACAAGCTGGATCGGTGGGTACGATGTGCCGCGGTCAGGCGGAACTCTCCCACCGGTGTTTGATGTTTGGCCTCTCCGGAGACTATGGGAACGGCAATGCGGAGCGCACCGTATTCATAGGCACCGAGAAACTGTTCTGACAGATCGATCAGAATGAACTGCATTTCCTGTTCAGCTGCCAGATACAACAGCGGTAGCGGTAAAAATGTCTCTGCATCTTCGATGTGCTTCGGCACTTTAATCGACACACCTGCCTGTGCATGGCGGCGATCGATCCGATTGAACCGTGCAATATCGATCCACCGTTCACCGAACAACGTTTCCAGCGATTCACCTCGCCGCAGCGTCCGGCAGTCCCACTCGATGGTCACATCGCTCGGATAGACGATGTTACAAGGACTACGGTGTCTATTGGTTGGTTCTGCTTGAGAAACGACGGGAAGGAGTACCATCATCGCAAGGAACGTCAATACGGTGCGTGGTCCGCAACGTATCGACCGCTTCTCTAATCGATGCATCGATTCATCGATCATTGATCCGAGGACGCTATGGATCAACCATTCGATCGCCCTGCAAAAGACGCTTCAGGAACGATGTGCCAGCCGCTGCTACGGTACCGTCCGCCAGGCGTTTTCTGCCCAAACATAGCTGTGTTGCTGAGGATCGCCCTCCAACCGCTGAGTGAGGACGAATCGGCAGCCGCTTTGCTTGTACAACTGCTCGGCTTTGTGTGCCATCAACATCGCCAAGTGCGCATCCGGTGTCTCGCCGGAAACCGTGACCGGCACGAAGATCTGGCCTTCGAGTCCGCGAAAGACCTGGCTCATATCGATCTTGGGATTGGACGGGTGCGGCTCTTCGTGAATCGCGACCATGAAGCGTTGCAACGCCGCCAGTTCGTGCTGGTCCAACTCCGCTCGGAGACGGTGATTGTGGCTCATGAACATCGTACGGCCTCGGTCGCCGCTCGCATCCTGCATCTCACTGTTTGCAGGTTGGAGGCATCCGGTCTTGCGAGATTCGATTCACGAACGACACGTCATGAACAGGCTGTTCAAAAAGTTCGTCCAGCAAGGCCGCAGCGAGCGAAGAGGTGAGGCGTACGCTTCGGTACGTTGAGCCTCTGAGCGCTGTGAGAACGCAGCTGGCGAGCTTCTTCAACAGCCTGCTACGACCAATACTGCGACGCCTTCATGTAGCCATACAACAGGTCGCGCCGAGCCAGAATCCCCACCAGCTTGTTGTTCCGCACCACCGGGACACGTGTGAGATAGCGGTCCTGGAAGAGATCGGCCACTTGGGCCAGTGTTTGATCTTCGGTCACGGTCACAGGATGGGCCGACATGATTTCCGTGGCGAGGATCTTTCGAAGATCGCGTCCATCGAGCATGGCTTGCAGCAGATCGTATTCCGTCACGATCCCGATTAACGTGCCATCCTCTTCCACGACAGGAAGACTCCCGTAGTTCCGATGGGTCATCAGATGGGCGATCGTCGAGGCATCGGTGCGCGGTGTACATCGTGTCACCGCGTCTTGCATCAATTGTTCGACGGTCAAAGTCTTTGGATCGGTGGCTTTCATGAAAAAGTCGGTTTGTCTCATACGTGCCTCACTGTTCTCGTTTTTCCCCGGTGGCGAGATAGGTTCGCAACACATCGCGTCTCGCGATGATACCGATCAGTTTGTCTTTGGCGTCCACGACAGGGACACGAACCAGATCGCTCGCGCGCAGCACATGGACCAACGTTCCAAGCGTCGTTTCAGCCCGGACGGAATAGGGGTTGGCCGTCATGATGTCCTTTGCCGAGACGGTACTGAGCGGATGACCATCATCGACGGCTCCCAGCAAATCGTGTTCACTGACGATCCCGGTCAGTTTCCGTCCATCCTCCACGACCGGAACGGCTCCGAATCCCTCGATGAGCAGTGACGCGATCACGTCTCCCTTCGTCTTCAGGCGGACGTATTGCACTTCTTTCTCCATCACCTGGCTGACGGTCATGGAGTCGAAGTTTTTGATTTTGGTGTTAGCTTTACCCGTGGACCTCTTCTTCTTTTTCATTCTTCCTCCCTCCCCCATTGGGCCGATATCGTCCCCTCCCCGTGAATCGGGGCAATGCGACAGAGCCACATGATGGTCATTGCAGCCGAGACAACTTGTCGCGGCCTGTAGCCCCAGAAACGGACGATGTCTGATTAACTGACGACAATCACCACAGTGCCGTCACCACCTCTGCTGCAAAATGCCGCAACACCGACTGATCAAACCCTGCCTCCCTCCATGACTTACCGGGATATAGCCGATTCTCCGTCCACGTTCGTCCATACCACAGGCACATCAGATGCAGAACTAATACCCGAGAGCTTGCTCTCTAGATCAGTAGCCACGGCAGGAGGAACCTATCATGCGGATCTTATGTGCGGTCGACGGATCGGAACACTCACAATGGGGAATACAGGCCCTCGAAGCCCTCGCCGGCCGGGAACCCGAACACGTTATGTTGCTCCATGTGGTCGACAAGCCGGCTCTTCAAACACTCGCCGGAAAGAATCCTGTCGGCGGGCGCCGTGTGCTCGCAGCCATGGAAAAGGCCGGCGGTATCCTGCTCCGGGATGCAGCACGATCCGCCCGCGTAGCTCTCGGCCAGGCGGCCACGGCCCCACGTACCAAACTCCAGACGATCCTGGCCCATGGCCCGCTCCCGAACACGATCGTGAAACATGCGCGACGCTTGAAGGCGGACCTGATTATCATGGGCTCGCGCGGACTGAATGACATTCAAGGGTTCCTGTTGGGAAGCGTCTCCCGTCAGGTTGCCTCAATCGCTCCTTGTTCGGTGTGGGTCGTGAAACAACCGACGCATAAGCTCCTTCATGTCGCCCTGGCTGTTGACGATTCTCCACCGTCACGTGCCGCTGCGCGCTTCCTTCGATCCCACATTCTTCCGGAGACCGCCACGGTCACGATCCTCTCGGCCGTCGAAACTCCCGTCACCGACTTCGCCGCACGCTACCTATCCGAATCGCAACTGGACGAATTGACCAAACCGGTCATCGATCGTGCCACGGCGTTCGTCAACGGGCTGAGAGACGACTTCATCAAGGAAGGTTTCCCTGTCGTGACGCAGGTACAGATAGGTCACGTCATCGAAACCATCGTGAAACACGTCGAAACCAATCGTGACGAGCTCTTAGTGATCGGATCTCGTGATTTGTCGAAGAGCGAACGCCTCTACCTGGGGAGCGTCTCCGAGAGTTTGCTTCGACACGCTCCTTGCTCGGTACTGATTGTACGAGGCGCCCGAACATCACTTCGGCGGCACGTCGTGGTTTAAAATACATGCATGACCCTTTCCTATCCCTACGATGACATTCACCAGCTCCCGGCCGAAGAGGTGTTGAAGCGGCTGGAAACCAGCACCGGGGGTTTGTCGTTCGACGAGGCTCAACGGCGACTGGCTCGCTACGGGCCGAATGTGCTCGTCAAGCCAAACCGTTACTCCCTTCTCCGAGGACTCCTCCGACACTTCACCCACTTCCTTGCCGTCTTGCTCTGGATCGCCGCCGGTCTCTCGTTCTTCGCCGATCGTATGAAGCCCGGCGAAGGGATGGCCACATTGGGATGGGCGATCCTCGGCGTCATCGTGATCAACGCCGGTTTTGCCTTCTTTCAGGAGTACAAGGCCGAACGAGCGCTCCAGGCGCTCCACCGCCTATTGCCGGATAAAGCCTGGATCACCCGAGGAGGACAACTGCTCGAAATCATGCGGAGCGAGATCGTGCCCGGCGATGTGTTGATCTTGGAAGAAGGCGAACGGGTGCCGGCCGATGCACGCCTCATCGAGGCGGTCGGTATGCGCGTGGACAATGCCGCTTTGACGGGCGAGTCACGGCCGAAACGACGGACGGCCGAGGCCACGAATGACGGGCACCGGCTAGACCTCCCAAACCTCGTTTTTGCCGGCACCACCATCTTGTCGGGCCATGGTCGCGCCGTCGTCTTCGCGACCGGGATGCGCTCAGAGTTCGGCAAGGTCACCGCACTCACCGCCATCGTGGACACCAAGCTCAGTCCGCTCCAGCATGAAATCGTCACGGTCACTCGCATCGTCGCGGTCATTTCGCTGGCGATGGGCGCTGCATTTTTTCTCGTCGGCCTATGGACAGGGCTCGGCGTCTGGATCAGTGCCGTCTTCGGCATCGGCATCATTGTAGCGAATGTGCCGGAGGGACTCCTTCCGACCGTCACCCTCGCCCTCGCCTTGAGCAGCCAGCGCATGGCCAAACGCAACGCCTTGATCAAGCACCTGCCTTCCGTTGAGACGCTCGGCTGCACCAAGGTGATTTGTACGGACAAGACGGGGACGTTGACGGAAAATCGTATGAAGGTGGATCGATTTTTCGCCGACGGACTCGTGATCGAATCACGAGAGGGCTGTTTTTTCACCAGAGGCCGCATGATCAGTACGGCCGACGCCGAGCAATGGCGTCCGTTCTTCGATGCGCTTCTCCATTGCCACAACGCCAAGCGCATCCGGAAATCAGACGGACGTTTCGTGGTCACCGGCGATCCGACCGAAGTCGCGTTGTTGGAATTTGCCATCGAGCATGGACTGGCCCACCGGCCTCCCCTGCGGCGCATGGGGGAATTGGCATTCGACGCAGATCGGAAGCGAATGAGCACACTTCATTGGACGGAAGGACGACTCGTGGCGTTCACCAAGGGCGCTCCGGAGTCGGTCCTGGCGTGCTGCACGCGCATCCGGCTCCATGACGAGATCAAGCCGATGACTCCCGATGAACGGGCGCGCATTCTGAAGCAGAGCCGTCTTTTTGCGGAGCAGGCCTACCGGGTACTCGCCGTGGCTGTCCGCGAAGTGACCGATCAACCGGAGCACATCGAGGTGGACACGATTGAAACCGAGTTAACGTTTCTCGGGCTGGTCGCGATGATGGATCCGCCGCACCGCGAAGTACCTGAAGCCATCGCAAAATGCCGGAGAGCCGGTATTCGCGTCATGATGGTGACGGGAGACCATCCGCTCACCGCACTGGCCGTAGCGCGCAAGATCGGTCTGGTTCCTGAACAGACTGCACCGTCACCGGGCGGTTTCGTCCCTGTCATCGAAGGATCACAACTTGACGACACGAGCGACCAGCAACTCCGTCGGCTGTTGACGCCGTCTCGGCTCGACGAGCCGGAGCCAGTCTTTGCCCGCATGGCTCCACGTCATAAGATGCGGATCGTGTCCACACTCAAAGAGATGGGGGAGGTCGTCGCGGTCACGGGCGACGGGGTCAACGACGCACCTGCGCTGAAGAAAGCCGACATCGGCATCGCCATGGGTATCGCAGGCACAGATGTCGCCAAGGAGACCGCCGATATGATCTTGCTCGACGACAACTTTGCGACGATCGTGAGTGCGATTGAAGAAGGGCGCACCGTCTACGACAACATTCGGAAATTTTCTTCCTACATCCTGGCGAGCAACGTCCCTGAAATCGTCCCGTTTCTTGGCTATGGCTTCGTCGGCATGCCGCTGGCCCTGACGATTCCACAAGTCCTGGCGGTCGATCTCGGAACCGACATGATCCCGGCCCTGGGTCTTGGCACCGAGCGGCCTCAATCCGATGTCATGGACCTTCCACCACGCTCCCAACGGGAACGGCTGCTGAGCTACCCGCTTCTGCTCCGGGCCTACCTGTTCCTTGGACTCATTGAAGCAGGGATTTCGATGGGAGGATTCTTCACCTACCTCTCTAGTCAAGGGTGGACGTGGGGAGAACCCCTAGATTGGGCTTCTCCGTTATATAAGGAGGCGACCACTGTGACCTTCGCCGGGATCGTGTTCGCACAGATCGCGAATGTCTTTGCCTGCCGATCCGACCATCTTTCGGTGGCCAGGCTTGGATGGTTCACCAATCCGTTCATCCTCTGGGGGATTCTCACGGAGCTCGCCATTCTGACATTGATCACTTACACCCCGTTTGGGAACGAGATCTTTGGAACCAGCCCCTTGCCTCTTTGGGTGTTTGCACTACTCGCACTGGGGGCCTCCGTGCTCTTGCTGGCCGAAGAGGGGCGGAAGGTCTTTGTGAACCGACACCGGCACAGAACGTCTACCGGATTGACTAACGTCACGAGCCCATCATGACCACTGACTCCCAAGAGCCGACCCGCCATGGTCCTGTCAATGAAGTCGTTCCGCCCCATAACGCCTCTGCACCAGTGCAGCGGCGTCCCGAGTCATTTCCTGAGCAGAGATCACCGTCTTCAGTAATTCCACTCCCTCAACGATCGAGGCGATCTCGTCTGCCTTGGCTGATCGGCATCGCGTTGATCATGTTCACCGGTGGAGGGGGCCTATGGTACTGGCTGGCCTCCGGACCTCTCCCGGTCCAGTACAAAACGGCCCTCGTCGATCGCGGGCCGATCACGGCGATCGTCACCGCGACCGGCACGATCAATCCGGTGGTCTCGGTACAGGTCGGCAGCCAGGTGTCAGGCAAGGTCTCGCAACTCTTCGCCGATTTCAACTCGCGAGTGAAGAAGGGACAAGTCCTGGCACAGATCGATCAAAAGCCGTTCAAGGCCCGCTTGAGCCAAGCACGCGCCGCCGTGAAAAGCGCCACAGCGAATCTCGCGAGGGCCAAGGTGCTGGTCATACAACGCAAGCGCGAATTCGAACGCCTGGCGGCACTGCGGCCGCAGGCGTTCGTCTCGCAAGCGGACGTGGATCTCGCCGAGACCAACTACCGAGAGGCGGCCGCCAACGTCGAGGTCCTGGAGGCGCAGCTGGATCAAGCTCAAGCCGCGCTGGCTTCGGCGGAATTGGACCTCGGCTACACCACGATTTACTCACCGGTCGACGGCATTGTGGTTTCCCGAAACGTGGATATCGGCCAAACCTTGGCCGCCGCCTTCCAGACGCCGATCCTGTTCATAATCGCCCAAGACCTGACCCAGATGCAGGTCAACGCGAACGTCAGCGAATCCGACATCGGGGGCGTGAAGGAAGGCACGGAAGCACACTTCCGCGTCGATGCCTATCCGAAACAATTCTTCGAAGGCCTCGTGACGCAGGTGCGCAACGCACCCATCAGTGTCCAGAACGTCGTGACATATGACGTGGTCATCACCGTGAGCAATCCCGAACTGAAGCTGAAGCCGGGCATGACGGCCAACGTGACGATCGTCACGGCGCGCAAAGAACATTCGCTGCGGGTGCCGAACGGTGCCTTACGGTTCAGAATGCCCAACGTCCCGATCGACAAGAAAGCGACGAGGGTCTGGGTGCTTGATCAGCATACTCAGCCGTGCGAGGTCGAGGTCGTCACAGGCATTGCGGATTCTCTCTCCACGGAAATCCTGGACGGCGCGTTGAACGAAGGAGATCGCGTCATCTTGGGGATTGAAACAGAAGAAGAACAAGCACAAAAGAAGTTACCCCCCGGCTTCGAGCCGGGTCGAGGAATGAGATGATCGGCCGGTGCAAATAGGCAGAATCATGTCCTTTTTGTGGCTGACCATGCTCTCGGCCGTCCGTGTCCTTAGCCGCAATCCCTTGCGTGCCGGATTGACCATGCTGGGCATCATCATCGGCATCGGCGCGGTCGTGACCATGGTCAGTTTGGGACAAGGCGCCACCGCATCCGTCCAGGCTGAGATCACAAGCCTCGGTACCAACGTGCTGATCATCGTTCCAGGGGCCACGACCGTCAGCGGAGTCCGCGGCGGACTCGGTTCCATTTCGACGTTGACCGTCGGCGACGCGGAAGACATTGAAAAGAAGGTTGCCGGTGTCACGACGGTGATGTACGCCGCTCGCTCCGTCCTCCAAGTCATCCGCGAGAATAAGAACTGGAGCACGGCCGTTCTGGGGACCACACCGGAGTTTCCTGATATTCGCAATTGGCCGGTCGCGCAAGGGAATTTTTTCACGCAATCGGATATGGATTCTGCCGCCAAAGTCGCGGTGTTGGGTAAGACCGCCGCTCAGAATCTCTTCGAAACAGGAGAAGAGGTCATCGGAGAGGAAATTCGCATCAGGAAGGTGCCGCTGCGAGTTATCGGTATTTTGGCCTCCAAAGGCCAGTCCGTGTCCGGCCAGGATCAGGACGACGTCGTGCTGCTGCCGTTCACGACGGCCGAGCGTAAAGTTCTCGGTACGCAGTTCCTGGGAACCGTGGGCATTATCCTCGTCGCCACGCAGACGCGCCATGAGATCCCGGCCGTTGTGGAAGACATCAAGGACTTGTTACGTGCACGGCATCGCCTTCATTCTTCGGAGGAAGACGACTTTACCATCCGCACGATGGAAGACATCGCCAAGACCATGGCTGGTACCAGTCGCACGATGATGCTCATGTTGATGGGTATCGCGTCGATCTCGCTCGTCGTCGGCGGCATCGGCATCATGAACATTCTGTTGGTCTCGGTGACGGAACGGACGAAAGAAATCGGTCTGCGCATGGCCGTCGGGGCGAAACGGTCTCACATTCTGCTCCAGTTCTTGATCGAAGCGATCATCATGACGGCCATCGGTGGGGTGTTGGGAGTCGCGTTCGGCGTGGGAAGCGCTCTATTACTGACGCGAGTCATCGGCTGGCCGACGATCATCAACGTGCCGGCCGTCGCGACGGCATTCCTCTTTTCGTTGGTCGTGGGTATCTTTTTCGGACTCTATCCCGCCAACAAGGCCTCGAAGCTGAACCCGATCGACGCCTTACACTATGAGTAATCAAGGCAACGAGATATGAGTCCGCAGCTTCACGCCTTCTGGAGCATGCCGGTCAAGGAAGTCCTCCGTCTTATAGAGACCAAGCCGGAAGGTCTGACTTCGGAAGAGGCCAGAGGTAGACAAGCTCGCTACTCATCGTCTCGGCTCAGACCTCACCGTGATATCAATCCGCTGACCATCCTAGCGGCACAGTTTCGCAGTCCGATCATTTTCATCCTGATCTTCGCTGCCCTCGTGTCACTCTCCCTGCCCGATCCGACCGATGCCGCCATCATCTTGGTGATCATCGTAGTGAGCGCTTTGCTCGGATTCTGGCAAGAACACGGCGCCGTAAAAGCGGTGTCGGCGCTGCTGGCCTTAGTCCATGTCACGACCGAGGTGTAGCGAGACGGGCAGAAAGTCGAAATTCCCATCGACGATATCGTACCCGGCGATGTGATCGACCTCACAGCCGGTTCCCGCATCCCAGGAGATGGCCGACTCCTTGAGGCCAAAGACTTGTTCGTCGACGAAGCAACGTTGACTGGCGAAAGCTTTCCAACGGAAAAACATCCCGTGATCTTACCTGAAGCAACTGTTCTGGGACAGAGGACCAACAGCGTCTTCATGGGGACTCATGTGGTGAGCGGGCATGCCAAGGCCGTCATTCTCCATATCGGCAAGGAAACGGAATTCGGGCGACTGGCCCATCACGTGATGCTCAAGCCTCCCGAGACGGAGTTCGAACGAGGAGTTCGGCGATTCGGTTATCTGTTGATGGAAGTGACCTTGTTGCTCGTCTTTGCGATCTTCGCGATCAACGTCTTTCTCCATCGCCCGGTGCTTGACGCTTTTTTGTCTTCGATGGCGCTTGCCGTTGGACTCACCCCGCAACTGTTGCCGGCCATCATCAGCGTCAATCTGTCCCACGGCGCGAAACGCATGGCCCAGCAGAAGGTCATCGTCAAGCGACTTGCATCCATCGAAAATCTTGTGAACATGAATATCCTCTGCTCGGACAAGACTGGGACGTTGACCGAGGGTGTCATGCGGTTACATGCCGCCGTCGATCTCAATGGCGCTCCAAGCGAACGAGTCCGCTTGCACGCCTATCTCAACGCCGCCTATGAATCTGGCTTCGTCAACCCGCTGGATGACGCGATCCGAGCGCAATGCGCGCATGATCTGTCCGGGTACAAGAAACTCGACGAAGTGCCCTATGATTTTATTCGCAAGCGGCTCTCCATTCTGGTGGCCACCCCGTCTACCCATATGCTGATCACCAAAGGGGCTGTTGAGCAGGTGCTGGCCGTGTGCTCGCATGCGGAAGGCTCCGAGCCCAATCCTCTCCCCATCGCGCCGCATCTGGAGGCGATCCGGAAGTTGTATCAAAGCTTCAACGGAGAGGGTTTTCCCACGCTCGGCCTGGCCTGCCGCGACATTGGCACCCAGCCGCAGATCGGCAAGGATGATGAAACGGATATGGTCTTCCTTGGTCTGTTGGTCTTCTCCGACCCCATCAAAGCCGATATGGCAGAAACGGTCGCGTCCTTGAGACGACTAGACGTGACACTCAAGGTCATCACGGGAGATCATCGGCTAGTTGCGGTGCATGTCGGGGAACAGGCTGGCATTGACCATGGTCGCCTGCTGACGGGACAGAATCTTCGCCAAATGACGGATGAGGCACTCACCAAGCAGGTCAACAACATCGACGTCTTCGCGGAAGTGGAACCGAATCAAAAAGACCGGATCATTCTTGCGCTGAAACGAGCGGGCAACGTAGTGGGCTACATCGGCGACGGCATCAACGACGCATCGGCTTTGCACGCGGCGGATGTCGGGATTTCCGTCGATAGTGCCGTCGACGTGGCAAAGGATGCGGCGGACATCATGTTGCTGGAAAACAACCTGGCCGTGCTCGTGGATGGAGTCCGTGAAGGACGCACGACGTTCGCCAACACGCTCAAGTATGTGTTCCTGGCGACCAGCGCCAATTTCGGCAACATGTTCAGCATGGCCGGCGCTTCCATGTTCCTCCCGTTCCTTCCCCTCCTGCCGAAACAGATTCTCCTGACCAATCTGCTCACCGACATCCCAGAGATGACCATCGCCACGGACAGCGTCGATCAGGAACTGATCGACCAACCGAAACGTTGGGACATCGGATTCATTCGGACATTTATGCTCACGTTCGGGTTCGTCAGCTCGTTTTTTGATTACGTGACGTTCGGCGCGCTGCTGTTCGTTCTCCATGCTTCACCGGAGCAATTCAGGACCGGATGGTTTGTGGAGTCGGTCATTTCCGCATCGGCCATCGTCTTGGTCATTCGCACCAGACAGACGGTTTTCGTCAGCAAGCCGGGAGGGTATCTCGTTATGGCCACCCTTGCCGTCGCAGCAACAACCCTGCTTCTCCCCTATCTGCCGATTGCCACGCCGCTCGGATTGACTCCGATGCCGCTGTCTTTGCTCCTGCTGTTGGCCGTCATCCTGTTCGGCTATGTCATGGTGGCTGAACTCGTGAAACAGCGATTTTACCGGAACTGGAGAGAATAGAGGGTGAGACAAGGAGAGTCGGCAGTGAAAGCATTGACACCCGTCATTGCCCCAGATGGCACTCATTCATTTGCTATTTAGCAAGAAGCATTTTGATGCCGATCAGGAGCATCGCAACGCCGAAGATTCGTTCCAACATGATATTCGGCAGACCGGTGGCCCACTTCGCCCCCCAATATCCACCGAAGATGAACCCGACACAGATGAGCAACGCCGCAGCCACATCGACGTCGCCCTGTTTGTAGTAGGTTCAAGCAGCGGGGAGCCCGATCGGCGAGACCATAAGTGCCAAGGTCGTTCCCTGCGCCTGGTGTTGCGAGAGACCGAACAGAAATATCAAGGCAGGGACGATGATAACTCCGCCACCGACCCCAATCAGTCCGCTCAGCATACCCGCAAGAATTCCCAACAACACATACAGCAAGCCTTCCATACACGCGCTCCTTTCCATGATCGTTTCAGTGTCGTTTGTGAGCGAGAGGGTAACCCATTGCCCCGAGAACAGCGATTCCGGCAAACACCGCGCTCGCATAGAACATGAGGCTACCTAGCCGATCCCACAGAAATCCTGCCAAGGCACTGGCCACGAACATGGCCGCTCCGCTTGCCAGATTGAAGAAACCGTACGCCGTCCCACGTAGATCAGCGAGGGCGGTATCCGCCACCATGGCGGCGAGTAAGCCTCGTGTCATACCCATATGGAGGCCCCATAGCCCCACACCGGCTAACACGACCCCCCAGTGATCGTTCATTGCTAAGACCAGATCGGCTGCCATCAGGACAAACAGCCCCACCGTCAACAATCTTGCGTGGCTCATCGTATCGGAGAGTTTGCCGAACGGGTAGGCCGAGGCAGCGTAGATCGCGTTCATCGCGACCATGGAGAGCGGCGTCAGCGCGACAGGAATACCTCCCTGCTGGGCTCGCAGGACGAGGAAGGCTTCGCTGAACCGAACCAATGTAAAGACGGCCCCAACGCCCACCATCCACCAGTAGGCTGACCCTAAGCGGGTCAACGTGTCCCATTGAATCGGATTCGTCCCACTTCGAGCCTTTCGGGGCGCAGGCTCCTCAATTCCGACGAACAGAAGAGCGACAGCCTTCAAGCCCGGTATCACGGCCACCCAAAAGACGGCGCGGAAGTCATCGGCCCAGGGCAGCATCAATCCGACGGCGAACAACGGCCCAAGGAAGGCGCCGACCGTATCAACGGATTGCCGCAACCCGAACGCGGCGCCACGAAGCTGTGGTGGAACGAGGTCAGCGACTAACGCATCCCGAGGAGCACCGCGCACGCCTTTCCCCACCCTGTCGCTCAAGCGGCCGGTCAAGACGGGCCCGATTCCGGAGGCCACGGCGAAAAACGGTTTGCTCAATGCGCCCAAGGCATACCCGAACAATGCCAGCCCCTTTCCGCCTTCCCAGATAGTCGCTCAATGTCCCTGAAAAAACTTTCACCACCAAAGCCAGAGACTCTGCGAGGCCCTCCACGAGACCGACGGCAATGGATCTGGTCCCGAGTACCGTGACCATGAACAACGGCAGCAGGCTATGGATCATTTCCGACGACACGTCCATCAATAAGCTGACGAACCCAAGCACCCGGATCCCCGATGGAATGTGCCGCCACAAATGGTTGGGTTGTGAGTCAGACGTCACCACGATAATTTCTCCGGCACCGCGGCGGCGATACGATCAAGAATGGATGGCGCATAGGAGTCTCATTAAGCGGATGGGAGAGTCACAGCTCGCCCTCTTACGATTGTTTCTGGAGAGATCACTGTGAATCAATCCGCAGAACGATCAGTGTCGCCTTTCTGACCTTGTTCCTCCTTAGTCGGTCCTGCTCACAGCCATCGTTACAGACGCTGAAAGCCAGCGCGCGAAGAGACGCTTCTATGTTCACCAAATGAAAATGCAATCCAACTTGAGGCTGGAAGGTTCCAAGGGACGGCCGATATTGTCTCTCTATATGGTGAGCACCACCTCTACATCTCCGGTTCGGCGGACCACTCTCAATGCCACTTCGTTCTCGTGACGATCGAGCACGAGATCGAGACGAGCGGTTCCGATGGAGAGGTTCCGAATCTCCACTCGCTCCAGGAAGGGCGGCAGCACGGGACGGACGAAACTCACGAGACGATGAGGCGCGTCGATCCGTAAGCCCAGACAGGCTTGGAGCAGCAGGAAACCGGCACCGGACGCCCAGGCTTGCGGAGCACAGGCCGTCGGATAGAGCGTGGGGCCTTCGCCGGGTCGTCGTGAAAATCCGCAAAATAATTCCGGCAGTCGATGCAGTTCGAGAAACAGACTGGCGTCGAAAATGCCGGTCAACACCTTCACCGCCCCTTGCTTATAGCCGTACGCCGACATCCCGGCCGCGATGACGGCGTTGTCGTGAGGCCACACCGATCCGTTATGATAGGACATCGGATTGTACCGCGCCTCCGAGGTCGCGATCGTGCGGATACCCCACCCGCTGAAGAATTCCTCGCTCAACAGCGCGCGCGCCGTGCGTGCTCCACGCTCTTCCCCCGCAATGCCGCCATAGAGGCAATGGCCTGCATTCGAAGAACGGACACGGCAAGGACGCCCTTGCCCATCCAAGGCAAGGGCGTAGGAGTCCAGCTCCTCACACCAGAACGCCCGCTCAAATCGATCTCGAAGAGAGGCCGCCTCTTTCAGCAGCCGATCGGCGTGATCGAAATCCCCCAGGCACCGAGCCAAATCCGCCGCCGTTCGTTTCGCTCGGTACACGTACGCCTGGACCTCACACAAGGCAATCGGGGCGACGGCCTCGGTCCCATCGGCATGAAAGACGGAATCGTGAGAGTCTTTCCATCCTTGGTGCACCAGCCCGCTAGGGGACCGACGAGCATAGGTCGTGAACCCCATACCGGTCGGATCGCCGTACTGATCGATCCACTGGAGGGCACGCTGGACATGCGGCCAGAGTCCTTTGAGAAAATCGCGATCGCCGCTTCGCTCGTAATACGCGCCTGCCAAGACGATGAACAAGGGTGTGGCGTCGACACTTCCGTAGTATTTGCCGAACGGAATTTCCCCGAGTACCGCCATCTCCCCCTGACGCGTTTCGTGCAGAATCTTGCCGACCTCGGCATCCTGTTCCGGTCGGCTCTCCGTCGCCTGCGTCGCGGCCAGAAAGCTCAGGACTCCTCGTGCGACGGCAGGATTGATCCACAGCATCTGCAACGCGGTAATGATACCGTCCCGCCCGAATGGGACACTGAACCAGGGGACTCCGGCATACGGATAGAGGCCCTGCGGCGTCTCCGAGATCAACATGTGGAGATCGGCAATCGACCGGTTCAACCAATGATTGAATTGTTCGTTCGACGTATAAATATGGGCGTCGGAGGCTCTGGCTTTCTGTAACGTTCGACTGGCTTCGCGGTGGGCACGGTCGTAGGAGAGGAACACCCGACTCCTTCGCGGCTTGATTTCGCAGGTGATCGAGATCTCCCACGTCATGTCGCCGTGCGGAGGAACGGTCGCCTCGATCTTGATGCCGTCGGGCGTCACCCGCTTCGGTGCCGGAGAGCACCGCACGGAGGTTCGACGGATGGTCTCATCGAGCCCTTTGTACCCGAGTACCAGTCCGGTCTTCGACCGAATGGTGTTGAGACGCCATCCGCGACGAGGCCGCTGCCGGCCTCTCGCTTCAAAGAGATCGGCAAAATCCGAATCTATCGCAATCGTGAGCAACAGGGGAAATTTCCTGGCCCCATAGTTATGCGCAAG
>JBBIKN010000082.1:0-15429 GCA_037445435.1 Nitrospira sp.
GCGAGGGCGGCAAGACCGTCGGCTCCGGCGTCGTCACCGAAATTCTGGCGTAAGATAAAGGGGCAGGATTAATCGTCACGAGTCAACCGCCGGTCGAGAGCAGAGCGCGTCTGGATTTGCGAGAGACGAATGGCGGATGATGAATTACGGAGCTGAAAATGCGCGAAATCATCGACATGGCTTGTACGGTCTGCAAACAGCGGAATTACTCGTCCATGAAGAACAAGAAAAACGATCCGGATCGGTTGGAACGAAACAAGTTCTGCAAGTTCTGCCGAAAGCACACGCCTCATAAGGAAGTGAAGTAAGTGCTGAGACATAAGTGTTGAGTATCGAGAGCGGCAGGCGAAAAACTCAGCCCTCAGCATTCATTGCTCAGTACGGACAAGGAGGAGGGGCATGGTGTTAATGGCAGCACATCGGTCTCCAAAACCGAGAGTCTGGGTTCAAATCCTAGTGCCCCTGCCACCCCAAGCTCGCTCGTACCGGGCGCCATATGACGATTCTTGGCGATTGGATAAGTACCTTTGGGGTTAGATTTGAAATGGAAGCTTGCTCGACCGCGTAGCCTAGGATGGTTCTTGCTGAGGGGCTAAAGTACCGCGTGTGTGTTTTTGGTTTGTAATCTGAAGCTTGCTTGTGCCGGCAGTCTTATGATGGATCTTAGCGATCGGATAAAGCGCTTAGGGAGTTGTAGATTTCTGGCGCGGCGAATTGGATGGTTCAGGTTTGGTAGTCGCCAAGAATCTCACAAGCGTGGACAGTAGAAAACGGAGTCACTCATGTTTAAGCGTATGACAGAGTCGATTCGGCTGTTTATGACGGACGTACGAGCAGAGCTGAAAAAGGTTTCATTTCCGAGTCGTGCGGAAACCATCGGCTCAACGACGGTGGTGATCGTGTTCTGCATCCTGATGTCGCTGTACTTATCTGTCGTTGACTCATTTCTTTCATGGTTGGTCGGCAAATTCATCTAAGCCTACCGAGAAGAGTTGGGGGATTCAGCGGTAATTCATCGAAGACCTGAGGGTGGTGCATGACAAAGAACTGGTACGTCATCCATACGTACGCGGGTTTTGAGGGGCGCGTGAAGACCAGCCTCATGGAGCGTGCAAATCAAATGGGGCTTGTCGAGAAGGTCGGGCAGGTGCTCGTTCCGACCGAGGACGTGATCGAAATTAAAGACGGGAAGCGCCGGACGTCCCGACGAAAGTTCTTTCCGGGCTATGTCCTCGTGGAGTTGGAGTCTCCGTTGGGGGACGAGACCTTGCAGATGATCAAAGAAACGCCGAAAGTTACTGGATTTGTCGGGGGCGGCGCAGTTCCGACCCCCCTGACCGAAGAGGAAGTGGAGTCCTTGCTCAAACAGGTCGATGCGGGTCAGGCCGAACCTCGAGAGCAAGTCAAATTTATTAAGGGCGACAACGTTCGCATCATCGATGGTCCTTTCCTTGGGTTCAACGGAGTGGTTGACGAAGTCGATCAAGACCATAGTCGGTTGAAGGTGATGGTGAGCATCTTCGGCCGGTCGACCCCGGTTGAATTGGGCTTCTTGCAGGTTGAACGGATTTAAGTCGATCGGTCGAGGTCGGTCTTCGGTTACGTTCGTCGGCCTTCAGCATGCATGATTGAGGGCTGGAAGTTGGTGGTCGATCGCGAAGGAGAAAGAGAAAGACATGGCGAAAGAAGTTTCAGCGCAAATCAAGTTGCAAATTCCGGCCGGCAAAGCCAATCCGGCTCCTCCTGTGGGCCCCTCCTTGGGTCAGCATGGAGTCAATATTATGGAGTTTTGCAAGCAGTTCAATGCCAAGACCCAGAAAGAAGGGGATAGTATCATTCCCGTCATCATCACGGTCTACAAGGATCGTACGTTCAGCTTCATTATGAAGACGCCCCCGGCGTCGGATCTTCTGAAGAAGGCTGCCGGCATCATTAAGGGGTCTGGGGTGCCGCAGAAGGATAAAGTTGGGAAAATTACCAGGCAGCAGTTGAACGAAATTGCTCGCAAGAAAATGACGGATCTCAACGCGGCTGATGTAGAAGGGGCGGCAAGAATCATCGAAGGGACCGCCCGGAGCATGGGCATCGTCATTCAAGGCTAATTTCGAGACCGAAGGAGCGTTTGGCTATGGGAAAGAAAATGAATGCGGCGATCAAGAACGTCGAACCGCGCGCTTATGGGTTGCGTGAGGCGGTTGAAACCGTGAAGCGAGCGGCCTATGCGAAATTCGATGAATCGGTCGACCTCGCGCTGAGGCTGGGAATCGATCCGAAGCGGTCGGATCAGCTGGTTCGAGGGACGGCGTCGCTTCCGCACGGAACGGGGAAAAAGGTTCGTGTCCTGGTGTTTGCTAAAGGTGAAAAGGAGCAGGAAGCGCGGCAAGCAGGGGCCGACTATGTCGGGGCCGACGACTTGATGGAAAAAATTAAGGGTGGATGGATGGATTTTGATTGTGCCATTTCCACGCCGGACCTTATGGCCTCTGTCGGAAAGCTTGGCAAGGTGCTTGGACCTCGGGGGCTGATGCCTAATCCTAAGACCGGCACCGTCACTTTCGAAGTGGGAAAAGCGGTCGCCGACATCAGAAAAGGACGTGTGGAATTCAAGGTTGAAAAGGCTGGGATCGTGCATGTGCCGGTCGGAAAGGTGTCCTTCGATCCGGCGAAGCTGTACGACAATGCATCGGCCATCATCGAGTCCGTCATCAAGGCGAAGCCCGCTTCATGCAAAGGACGCTATCTCAAGAGTGCCACGATTTCGAGCACGATGGGGCCTGGTGTGAAACTGGATACCATTGCGCTCGCAAAGCAGTGGAGCTGAGCCAAGCGTTCGACCATCGTCCAACGCGATTCGCCGGGCGAGTTGCGTGGACGAATAACGATTAGCGACGAGAGAGGGAGCGATGAAGAAGGAAGAGAAGGTTACGGCAGTGGCGGAGTTGACCGAAAAGTTCGGCCGCGCGCGTCTGGCGATCTTGACCGAATGCGTCGGCCTTCCGGTCAATCAGGTCACCGAATTGCGCAAACAGCTCCGTGGAGCAAAGGCGGAATATCGGATCGTCAAGAATACGCTTGCGGCTCGCGCCGCTGAGGGAACGGTCTTGGCCGGACTCAAGGGGCATCTCAAGGGGCCGACCGGCGTAGTCATTGGCTATGACGATCCTGTCTTGCCGACCAAAGTCCTGAAAGATTTCATCGGGGCGGAGAAGCGAGAGGAAAAGATTCGTATGACGGCCGGCGTGCTGGAAGGAAAGATCCTTCAGCCGAGCGAACTGGCCGCCGTTGCGACATTGCCCAAGAAGGAAGTGCTCGTTGCCATGGTGCTCTCGGCCATGCAAGGGCCGATTCGTGGTGTCGTGTATACGTTGAGCGCGGTGTTGTCGAAGTTTGTACGAGTCATTGCAGCCATTCAGGATAAACGGAAAGGAGAAGGGGACATGCCAGCTACGGAAGGGAAATTGTCGCAAGAAGAATTGATCAAGGCGATCGAGAGCATGAGCGTGCTCGATCTGGCTGAACTGGTGAAGGGGCTTGAGGCGCGGTTTGGCGTCACGGCGGCGGCGCCGGTCGCAGTGGCTGCGGCTCCGGCGGCAGGCGGCGGTGCAGCCGCTCCGGCCGAAGAGAAGACGGCATTCGACGTCGTTCTCGCGGCGGCTCCGGCCGACAAGAAGATCCAGATCATTAAGGTGGTGCGGGAGCTCACGAGTCTCGGCTTGAAGGAAGCCAAGGACCTCGTGGAGGGGGCGCCGAAGCCGGTGAAGACCGGAGTGGCCAAGGAAGAAGCCGATACAATGAAGAAGAAGCTCGAAGAAAGCGGT
This sequence comes from Nitrospira sp., assembly GCA_037445435.1. Lineage (GTDB taxonomy): Bacteria > Nitrospirota > Nitrospiria > Nitrospirales > Nitrospiraceae > Nitrospira_D. Next base: position 3,819 of record JBBIKN010000082.1, read on the forward strand.
GCCAAGGTCGAAATCAAGTAAGGAAAGCGAGTTCGTCATCGTCACGGCACGTCGGTGTTCGCTGAAGTTCCCGAGGCCTACGGTGCTGCGGGAACCTTTCGTGACCGGTGACTGCTGTTCACCGCCAACCAGCGTGGAGGAGTAGGAATGTCCGAAACGACTCTACAAGAGTTCGTCGAGCGGAAAGATTTTTCTCGCATTCGAACCAACATCGATATTCCAGATCTGATCGAAATCCAGAAGCGATCCTACGAAGAGTTTTTGCAATTCGAGGTCGAACCGGAGCGTCGGAAGGATCATGGATTGCAGGCGGCGTTGGCCAGCGTGTTTCCGATTCCCGATTATAACAATACGGCCGTGCTCGAATTCTCGAGTTATACCTTAGGGACACCCAAGTATGACGAGCGCGAATGTCTTGAGCAGGGTATGACCTTCGCGGTTCCGTTGAAGCTGCGCGTCCGCCTGGTCGTGCTGGACAAGGAAGATAAGGGGCCTCGCAAGAAAGTGCTCGATGTGCGCGAGCAGGAAGTCTATGTCGGCGAATTGCCGCTCATGACGGAACGAGGGACCTTTATCGTCAATGGGACTGAGCGAGTCGTTGTCAGTCAGCTTCACCGGTCGCCGGGTGCATCATTTACGCATGATAAGGGTCGGACCCATGCGAGCGGCAAGGTATTGTACTCGGCCCGCATCATTCCTTATCGGGGCTCATGGCTCGATTTCGAGTTCGATGCCAGAGATATCCTCTATGTGCGGATCGATCGTCGCCGGAAAATGCCCGCCACCATTCTCTTGAAAGCCTTCGGTTTCTCGAGTGACGACTTGCTGAAGATGTATTATCCGGTCGAGGAAATTCGCGTGTCGAAGGGGAAGATGTTCCGCAAGCTGGATCCCGAAATCCACCACGGACTTCGGTGTTCCGCCGAGGTGACGGACAAAGGCGGCAAAGAACCGTTGGTGCGGGAAGGGGCCAGGCTGACGAAGGGCTTGATCGCCAAGTTGAAGGCTTCAGGAGTGAAAGAGATTCCCTTGCAGCCCGCGGAATTGGTTGGGCGTGCCATTCTCACGGACCTGGTGGACTCGAAGAAAAACAAGTTGGCCGAGAAAAATCAGCGGTTGACTGCCGAGATCGTCGAACAGATCGCCGAGAGCGATGTCGAGGAATTCAAGGTCATTTATCTCGATATGGCGACCGCGACACCCGTGATTCTTGACACCCTGGAGATGGAAAAAATCGGGTCAAAGGAAGAAGCGATGGTCGAAATCTACCGTCGTCTCCGTCCCGGCGAGACCCCGTCGGTCGATACCGCGAGAGCCTTGTTCGACAATCTATTCCTGAATTCCAAGCGCTACGATTTGTCTCCGGTCGGCCGGCTCAAGCTGAACAAGAAACTTGGCTTGGACTTGCCGCTCGAGCAGCGGACCTTGACCGCTCAGGACATCGTGGAAGTCATCCGCTATCTCGTCAATCTCAAGATCGGCAAAGGGGAAGTCGACGACATTGATCACTTGGGTAATCGCCGCGTGCGGTCCGTCGGCGAACTCCTCGAAAATCAATTCCGACTGGGCTTGGTGCGGATGGAACGAAGCATCAAGGAACGCATGAATCTCCTCGACATGGAAACGGTGCTGCCGCACGATCTGATCAATGCCAAGCCTGTCGTCGCGGCCGTCAAGGAGTTTTTCAGCAGCAGTCAGTTGTCACAGTTCATGGACCAAACGAACCCACTGGCTGAAATCACGCATAAGCGGCGTCTGTCGGCTCTTGGTCCAGGCGGACTCACGAGAGAGCGGGCCGGGTTCGAGGTGCGAGACGTGCATCCGTCCCACTATAGTCGGATATGCCCGATCGAGACGCCGGAAGGCCCCAACATCGGATTGATTACATCACTGGCGACGTACGCACGGATCAACCAATTCGGGTTCATCGAGGCACCGTATCGGAAGGTCGTCAAGGGACGTGTGACCGATGAAATCGAATTTCTCTCGGCGATCGAGGGTGACAAATACATCATCGCCCAAGCCAACTCGAAATTGGATGGAGCGGGCAGGCTGGTATCGGAAACCGTTTCCTGTCGGCATGGTGGAGACTTTGTCCTGGCGACTCCGGATAAAATCGAGTACATGGATGTGTCGCCGAAGCAAGTGGTGAGCGTCGCAACCGCGCTCGTGCCGTTTCTGGAGCATGACGATGCCAACCGTGCGCTGATGGGGTCCAACATGCAACGCCAGGCAGTTCCCTTGATCACGTCCGAGGCCCCTCTGGTTGGGACGGGGATGGAGGCGGTGGTGGCGCGGGATTCCGGGTATGTCATCCAGGCTCGTCGAGCCGGGGTCGTCGAAAGCGTCGATGCCACCCGTATCGTCGTGCGGGCCGATTCAAAGGACGGCAAGAAGGGAAAAGATTCCGGATTGGATGTCTATGACCTCATCAAGTTCCAGCGGTCGAATCAAAATACCTGCATTACACAGACTCCGGTGGTACGAATCGGTCAGCCGGTCAAGAAGGGACAGGTGCTCGGCGACGGCCCGGCGATCGATCACGGTGAACTGGCGCTGGGCAAGAACGTTCTCGTGGCGTTTATGCCGTGGGGTGGGTACAACTTTGAAGACGCCATCTTGCTTAGCGAAAAACTGGTCCGAGAAGACGCCTTTACCTCGATCCATATCGAGGAGTTCGAAGTGGAAGCCAGGGATACCAAGTTGGGGAAGGAAGACGTGACGCGAGATATCCCTAATGTTGGAGAAGAGGCGCTGAGAAATTTGGACGAGAGCGGGATCATCCGTATCGGAGCCGAGGTGAAGCCGGGAGATATTTTGGTAGGGAAGGTGACGCCTAAAGGCGAAACCCAGCTGACCCCTGAAGAAAAATTGCTCCGCGCGATCTTCGGTGAGAAGGCTGGCGATGTGAAGGATACGTCGCTGACCGTGCCTCCGGGGGTGGAAGGTATCGTGGTCGACGTCAAAATCTTCTCCCGCAAAGGACTCGACAAGGACGAACGCTCGAAGAGCATCGAGACCGATGATCAAATGAAGTTGCAACGCGATCACCATGAAGAGTTGCGGATCATCGATGAGGAAAAGACGAAGAAGATCAGAAAGCTGTTGCTCGGCAAGGTGGTCGGTCGCGATCTGATGGACCCGGAGAGCGGCGACGTCATCTTGAAGAAGAAGGGGAAGCTGACGGCGGAGATTCTCAGGCGATTGCCGGACGACACGGTTCGGCACATCATCCTGAGTGATCCCGATGAGCAAAAAGAACTGGAGGATGTCGAGCGACGGGCGAAGGAGCAGATCGAAATCCTGCAGACACTGTACGACGAAAAGGTGGGACGCCTCAAACGAGGGGATGAACTGCCTCCCGGCGTGATCAAGCTTGTCAAAGTTTACATCGCGATGAAACGTAAGATTCAGGTCGGGGACAAAATGGCCGGACGACATGGCAACAAAGGTGTCGTGTCGCGGGTTCTGCCAGAAGAAGATATGCCCTATCTCCCGGATGGGACCCCGGTGGAAATCGTGCTGAACCCTCTCGGTGTGCCGTCGCGTATGAACGTCGGGCAAATTCTGGAAACCCACCTCGGATGGGCGGCCAAGGCTTTAGGAATCAAGGTCGCCAGCCCGGTGTTCGATGGTGCTTCGGAGAAGGAGATTAAGGATCTGCTGAAAAAGGCCAAATTGCCGGTGAGCGGCCAGTCGCAACTCATCGACGGAAAGACCGGCGAGCCGTTCGGCAGTCCGGTCACGGTCGGGTACATGTATGTGCTGAAGCTCCACCATTTGGTGGACGACAAGATCCACGCACGCTCTATCGGCCCCTATTCTCTTGTGACCCAACAGCCTCTGGGCGGCAAGGCTCAGTTCGGAGGTCAGCGGTTGGGAGAAATGGAAGTCTGGGCGTTACAGGCCTATGGAGCGGCATCGACACTGCAAGAATTTCTGACCGTCAAATCAGACGATGTGCCGGGTCGATCACGCATGTATGAAGCGATCGTGAAAGGTGAGCCGTTCCTCGAACCCGGGTTACCTGAGTCGTTCAATGTGTTGGTCAAGGAATTACAGAGCTTGGGACTCGATGTAGAGTTGGTCAAGACACAAGACTAACCGCTTGTGTGCCGGTTGAACACCGGCATCAGAGGAGGTCACTACCTTGGAAGGCGTATACACACTGTTTGAAAAACAACGAGATTCGGTGTCGTTCGATTCAATGCGGATTCGCATTGCATCGCCCGAAAAGATCCGATCGTGGTCATACGGTGAAGTCAAGAAACCGGAAACGATCAACTATCGGTCGTTCAAACCCGAAAAAGACGGGCTGTTTTGTGCCAAAATCTTCGGTCCTACCAAGGACTGGGAGTGCAATTGCGGGAAATACAAGCGCATGAAGCACCGCGGGATCGTGTGTGACAAATGTGGCGTCGAAGTGATTCAATCAAAGGTTCGTCGTGAACGGATGGGGCATATCGAGCTGGCTGCGCCCGTCGCCCATATTTGGTTTCTGAAGGGTGTCCCGAGCCGGATTGGAACCTTGCTGGATATGAGCCTGAAGCAACTGGAGAAAATTCTCTATTTTGAAAGCTATGTGTGTGTGGATCCTGGCTCGACCGATCTGGCGGAAAAAGAGCTGGTGCCGGAGGATAAGCTGCGTACGCTTGTTTCTGAGTTCGGTTCGACCGGGTTTAAGGTCGGAATCGGTGCCGAGGCCATCCGCGACTTGTTGCGGAAGATCGACATCAATGCGTTGTGGGACGACCTGCAAGTAAAGGCAAAGGCGTCGACGTCGGCCGCCATGAAGAAGAAGTACGCCAAGCGCCTAAAAGTGCTGGAGGCATTCCGCAAGTCCGGGAATAAACCGGAATGGATGATCATGGATGTCATTCCGGTGCTCCCGCCGGAGTTGCGTCCCTTGGTTCCGCTCGACGGAGGGCGGTTTGCCACGTCCGATCTCAACGATCTCTATCGTCGCGTGATCAATCGAAACAATCGGTTGAAACGATTGATGGAGCTGAAAGCGCCGGGCGTCATCATTAGGAACGAGATGCGGATGTTGCAGGAGGCCGTCGATGCCCTCTTCGACAATGGGCGTCGTGGACGTGCGATTCGTGGGCCTAACAAACGTCCGCTGAAATCGCTGAGCGACATGCTGAAGGGGAAGCAGGGGCGGTTCCGGCAGAATCTCCTGGGGAAACGCGTGGATTATTCGGGCCGTACCGTGATCGTCGTCGGTCCGGAGCTGCGCCTTCATCAGTGCGGGTTACCCAAGAAAATGGCGCTGGAATTGTTCAAGCCGTTCATCTTCCACAAGCTTGAGGCAAGGGGCGCGGCAACCACCATTAAGAGCGCCAAACGGCTGGTTGAAAAAGAACGGCCTGAGGTTTGGGATGTCCTCGACGAAGTGATTCGAGAGCATCCGGTGTTGCTGAATCGGGCGCCGACGCTGCACCGGCTGGGTATTCAAGCGTTTGACCCTGTGTTGGTCGAAGGGAAAGCGATTCGATTGCATCCGCTCGTCTGCGCCGCGTTCAACGCAGACTTCGACGGCGATCAGATGGCAGTGCACGTCCCCTTGTCCGTCGAAGCGCAGGTGGAAGCACGGGTTCTCATGATGTCCATCAACAATATTCTCTCTCCGGCCAACGGTAAGCCGATCGCCGTCCCGTCGCAGGACATGGTACTGGGATGTTATTGGCTCACGAAAGAACGGATTGGCGCCAAGGGAGAGGGGAAGGTGTTCGGGTCTCCCGAAGAAGTGAGGATTGCCTTTGATGCACGAGAGGTTGAGGAACATGCGCGAATCAAGGTGCGCATTGGAGGTACGTTGGTGCAAACGACCGTCGGTCGTGTGTTGCTATCCGAGATTCTTCCGCCGGGGCTGCCCTTCGCCAATGCGAACAAGCTCATGACAAAGAAGGAAATGACGAAGCTGATCGATGCGGTGTATCGACAGACTGGCCATCGCGATACCGTCGAGTTTCTCGATAAGATCAAGGACATCGGCTTTACCTATGCCACGAGGGCCGGTTTGTCGATCTGCATCGATAACATGCACATCCCGAGCAAGAAGGAAGACTTTATCGGGAAGGCACAGCGCGAAGTGAACGAGATCGAGAAGCAATATTCGGAAGGCTTAATTACGAACGGAGAGCGGTACAACAAGGTGATCGACATCTGGGCGCATGTCACCGAACAGGTGGCCAACGAGATGATGAAGGAGCTGGGAGCTGGAGGCGACCCGAGCAAGGCGGAATCGTTCAACCCGATTTTCATGATGGCTGATTCCGGCGCTCGAGGAAGCTCGCAACAGATCAGGCAGTTGGGCGGCATGCGCGGCCTGATGGCCAAGCCGTCGGGTGAAATCATCGAGACACCGATCACGGCGAACTTCCGTGAAGGGTTGACGGTGTTGCAGTACTTCATCTCGACGCACGGTGCCCGTAAGGGTCTCGCGGATACGGCGTTGAAAACGGCCAATTCAGGTTACCTGACGCGGCGATTGGTCGATATTGCTCAGGATGTCATCATCAACGAGATCGATTGCGGCACGCGCGACGGTATCATCGTCAGTGCCTTGGTCGAAGGCGGCGAAATCATCCAGCCACTGGAGGAACGGGTTCTTGGTCGTTTGGCGGCAGAGGATATTCGCGATCCCGTGACGGGAGAAATCATTGTCTCTTGGAACGAGGAGATCAATGAAGACTTGACGAAGTCGATCGTTGAAGCCGGCGTTGACCGTGTCAAGATTCGATCCGTGTTGACTTGTCAATCACCGCGCGGGGTGTGCCGAGCCTGTTATGGCCGTGATCTGGCGCGAGGACGCCTGGTGGAAAAAGGCGAACCCGTTGGGGTCATTGCGGCGCAGTCAATCGGCGAGCCCGGTACGCAGTTGACGATGCGAACCTTCCACATCGGCGGTACGGCCAGCAAGGTCGTCGAGCAGACGGTGCTCGAGGCGAAACATGCCGGGCGTATTAAATTTATGAGTTTCGATGCGAAAAAGAACGCAGATGTTCACAATGCGGGTATTGCGGTGCGGAACAAAGAGGGTGAGTGGGTCGTCATGAATCGCAATACCAAGATCGCAATTGTCGACGACAGCGGGCGAGAGCGGGAGAAGTATCCCGTGGTGTATGGAGCCAAGATCAAGATCAAAGACGGCGATCCGGTGGTCGTCGGCCAGAAATTGGTCGAGTGGGATCCTTACTCGCTGACTATTTTGACGGAGGTCGGCGGAAAGGTGGCCTACGGCGATATCGTCGAAGGTGTGACGATGAAGGACGAGTTCGATGAAGTGACCGGTTTGTCGCGTAAGGTCATCATTGAGCATACCGGTCAGACGCTCCGCCCTCGTGTCTCGATAAAAGATGAAAGCGGCAAAACGGCCAAGGTGCCCGGCGGATCCAACGCCGTGGCGAGATACTTGTTACCGGTCGGAGCGCATATCTTCGTGGAGAAGGGCGCCACCGTGTATCCTGGGGATGTCTTGGCGAAGATTCCTCGTGAAACGACGAAGACGAAGGACATCACGGGAGGCCTTCCGCGCGTGGTGGAGCTCTTCGAGGCAAGGAAGCCGAAAGAGCAGGCGGTCATCACCGAGATTGATGGAGAAGTTTCCTATGGCGGTTTTGTGAAGGGCCAGCGCAAGGTTCTGGTCGACAACAAGATGGGCGATGTGAAGGAATACTTTATTCCGAAGGGCAAGCACGTCAACGTCCATGAAGGCGACTGGGTGCGGGCTGGGGAACCGTTGATGGATGGATCGGCGAATCCTCACGACATCCTCGACGTGCTCGGTCCTAATGAGTTGCAGAAGTACTTAGTGGACGAAGTGCAGGACGTGTATCGATTGCAAGGTGTGTCGATCAACGACAAACATATCGAGATCATCGTGCGGCAAATGCTGCGCAAGGTGCGAGTCGAAGATCCGGGAGACACTCAATTCTTACCGGGTAGCCAAGTCAGCAAGAGCGTCTTCGAGAAAGAAAACGAACGTGTGCTCGCTAAAGACGGAAAGCCGGCCTTGGGCAAGCCTGTTCTGCTTGGGATCACGAAGGCGGCGCTCACGACGGATAGCTTTATTTCTGCGGCATCATTCCAGGAAACCACGCGTGTTCTGACTGAAGCAGCGATCAATGGACGCGAGGATAATCTGTTGGGCTTGAAAGAAAACGTCATCGTCGGCCGACTGATCCCGGCAGGGTCAGGGTTTGAAGAATACCGAGACACGTTCGTGATCAGTGAAAAATCGGAGCCGGCACCCGTAGGTGTTGCGCCTGCGACACCTACTGTGCCATCTGATGCGGCTGTCCCAGCGGTTTCAGGCGAAGCCGCTCGATCTTAAATCGACAGGAGAGTGCTGCCTACTTGACAGGCAGCAGTTACGTCACTATAATCCCACGGCTTTGCACGTGACGGCTTGTGTGCTTGTTCCTTTTGAAAGGGTCTGAACGCGATGCCGACGATCAATCAGCTGGTTCGAAAGGGAAGGATCTTTGTCAAGTCAAAGACGAAGAGCCCTGCCCTTAAATCCTGTCCGCAGAAGAGAGGGGTTTGCCTTCGCGTCTACACGACGACACCGAAGAAGCCGAATTCGGCATTACGGAAAGTTGCTCGTGTGCGTCTTACGAACGGTATGGAAGTGACGACGTACATCCCAGGCGTGGGGCACAATCTTCAGGAGCACTCGATCGTACTTGTGCGTGGGGGCCGCGTCAAGGATTTGCCCGGTGTTCGGTATCACTTAGTGCGCGGTGCGTTAGATGCGGTGGGTGTGGCTGACCGAAAGCAGAGTCGTTCAAAATATGGAGCAAAGAGGCCTAAGTAGGTTTCGTAGGTCTGGTGATCATCACGCTGATTGGAATTGGAATAGGTTGATATGCCACGCAGCAGGTTTTTAGGTCAACGAGAAGTGCTTCCCGATGTGCGGTATCGAGATAAGCTGGTCGGGAAGTTTATTAATACATTGATGAGTAACGGGAAAAAAAGTACGACGGAACGGATATGCTACGGCGCATTTGATGTGATTCAGGAGAAGACCGGCGGCGATCCGCTGAAAGTGTTTAAGGCAGCTGTGGATAATGTGAAGCCGATTGTTGAAGTCAAGTCTCGTCGGGTGGGAGGTGCCTCCTATCAGGTTCCGGTCGAAATTAGGCCGGCACGCCGAGTGTCGTTGGCGCTTCGTTGGTTATCGCAGTTTGCCCGTACGCGCAGTGGAAGGAGTATGCGCGAAAAGCTCGCAGCCGAGCTGTTGGATGCGTCGAACAATACGGGAGCTGCGGTCAAGAAGCGGGAAGACGTGCATCGGATGGCGGAGGCCAACAAAGCGTTCGCTCATTATCGCTGGTAACGTCGTTCTGTGCTGCAGTTGAGCCGTGCTGCGATCCGCAGATCCGAGTGCTCCTACGTCGCAGCAGCGTGATGCGGCTTAATCTGCAGCACAAGTGTTTTTAGAGGGGTTGAAGTGGCTCGTCAGACATCATTAGAGCGTACAAGAAATATCGGTATCATGGCTCACATTGATGCCGGCAAGACTACGACTACCGAGCGGATCCTCTACTATACGGGCATGACCCATAAAATGGGTGAAGTTCATGAGGGTGCGGCCACGATGGATTGGATGGAGCAGGAGCGGGAGCGAGGCATCACCATTACAGCCGCCGCGACGACCTGCTTCTGGCGGGACTATCGCATCAATATCATTGATACCCCGGGACACGTGGATTTTACGATCGAAGTGGAACGTTCGCTGCGGGTACTCGATGGCGCGGTGGCGGCATTCGATTCTGTGCAGGGGGTTGAGCCTCAATCCGAGACGGTTTGGCGTCAGGCCGATAAATATCATGTTCCTCGTATTGCTTTTATGAACAAGATGGACCGGATTGGGGCTGATTTTTATGGCAGCGTCCAATCCATTATCGACCGGCTCGGGGCGAAGCCGGTGCCTATCCAAATTCCTATCGGGCGTGAGGCGGAATTTCGAGGATCCATCGATCTGGTCAGAATGAAAGGGTACTTTTACGACGATGAGACGCTGGGTGCGAAGTATAAGGTCGATGAGATTCCCAGTGATCTTCTCGTTCAGGCCAAGGAGTACCGGGAGAAGATGCTCGACGCAGTCGCAGAGTTTGATGACCAGGTGATGGAGAAGTATTTGAACGGCCATCCGTTGACGGAAGAAGAAGTGATGCGTGCTATCAGGGCCGGGACCATTTCGATGAAAATCACTCCCGTGCTCTGCGGATCAGCCTTTAAGAACAAAGGTGTGCAGCAGCTATTGGACGGCATCGTCGACTATTTGCCGTCACCGATTGATATCCCGCCCGTCAAGGGGGTGGACCCTCGCACTGGCAAGGAAGTGGAGCGGAAATCGGATGATAGCGAACCATTTGCCGCGCTGGCCTTTAAAATCATGTCCGATCCGTTTGCCGGTCAGTTGACGTATTTTCGTGTCTATTCCGGAACGCTGAAGACCGGCACGCCGGTCTTGAACGTAACGAAAGGGACAAAGGATCGGATCGGGCGTCTCTTGAAAATGCACGCCAATAAGAGAGAGGAAATCGACGAAGTGTATGCCGGGGATATCGTCGCGGCAGTGGGCCTCAAGGGCGCCACTACCGGAGACACCTTGGCGGATGAGAAGCAACCGGTGTTGCTTGAAATTATGAAGTTTCCTGAGCCGGTCATTGCGATGGCAATCGAGCCAAAAACCAAGCAGGACCAAGAGAAGATGGGTTTTGCGCTTCAGAAGCTGGCGCAGGAAGATCCTTCCTTTCGTGTGCGGACGGACGAAGAAACGGCACAGACGATTATTGCCGGGATGGGCGAGCTCCATCTCGAAATTATCGTTGATCGGATGTTGCGCGAATTCAAGGTTGAAGCGAACGTCGGAAAGCCGGAAGTGGCTTTCAGGGAGACGATCAGGCGGAGGGCTGAGGCTGAATCGAAATATATCAAGCAGACCGGCGGTCGCGGGCAGTATGGCCATGTCGTCATGACGGTCGAACCGTCTGAACCGGGTAAAGGGTTGGAATTTGTCAATAAGATCGTGGGGGGCGCGATCCCGAAAGAATTTATCCCTGCCATTGAAAAAGGTGTTCGGGAGCGGATGGAAACGGGAGTGGTTGCCGGCTATCCTCTGCGAGATGTCAAAGTGACCATTATTGACGGGTCATATCACGACGTCGATTCGAATGAAATGGCGTTTAAGATCGCGGCTTCGATGGGCTTTGCCGATGCCTGCAAAAAAGCCGATCCTGTCCTGCTCGAGCCGATTATGAAAGTCGAAGTCTTGGTTCCTCAGGAGTTTATGGGCGACGTCATCGGGAATCTGAATGGCCGAAGAGGGAAAGTTCAAGGCATGAAAGTCCGAGCCGGTGCTCAAGCGATTGAAGCCTCCGTGCCGTTGATGGAAATGTTCGGCTATGCGACCGATCTTCGATCCCGAACGCAAGGCCGTGCAACCTACAGCATGGAGTTCGACCGGTACGAGCAGGTTCCTAAGAATATTGCGGAAGCCATCATCAAGAAATAGACGTTCGTGAATTAGGGGAGGGAGTGGGTTATGGCGAAGGCGAAGTATGAGCGGAAGAAGCCGCACGTGAACATTGGGACGATC
>JBBIKN010000083.1:0-14464 GCA_037445435.1 Nitrospira sp.
AATATCCTGAAAGAATAGAGAGAAATCCCCCAGGAGAAACGTCGCGTTTACTGAAAGAACACGGAAATACAGATGAATCGACGAAGATTAGGAGTAGGGCTGGATCATTCCAACCCGGATCGCGAAGCGGACGAGGCCTGGCACATCATGAATGTCGAGCCGTTCCATCAATTGTGCTCGGTGAGTTTCGACAGTCTTGACACTCACGTTCAGGCGTTGGGCGATGTCTTTCGTGGTTTGCCCTTCTGCGATAAGTTGCAGGATTTCACGCTGGCGCATGCTCAGTTTGGCCAGCGGACCTGCCGGCCCATCGGATTTTTCCCGGTAGGCTTCGATGGCGTACTTCGCAACCGCAGGGGTCAGGTACCGCTCACCCCTGGCAACTGTCTTGAGGGCCAACTCCAGTTCAGCCAATTCTGCACCTTTCAAGAGATAGCCCGATGCGCCCACTTGCAACGCTTGTCGGAGGTATTCTTCATTCGCGTACATGGACAGCAAAATCACGCGCGTGGTCGGCGACTCCTTGACGATCCGGGCGGTCGCATCGAGTCCGTTCAATCCGGGCATCGCAATATCCATCAGGACAAGATCAGGAGTGACTGTCTGCACATACTTGACGGCTTCCAATCCATCCCCCATGTCCGCGACGACCTCGGTGCCTTCGATTTTTTGCAGGAGAGCCTTCATGCCGGCCCGGACTAAAGCATGATCTTCCACAAGAAGAATCCTGAGGTGGCTCATGGCGATATGGCTTCAACCGTTGCATACGGCTTGGATTGCTCTTGCTCCATGAACGGGAAGCCCAGTTCAAGTCTGGTCCCTTCACCTGGCGCTGACGAGATGAGAAGTCTGCCGCCAGCCAGCCGCACACGCTCTTCCATGCCGAGCAGCCCGATGCTTTTCCCATCCAGTGCACGTTGTCGTGCCTGCATCACATCGAATCCGACACCGTCGTCTTGGATGACGAGCGTGACTTCCCCACCTTGCCGACGCAACGCAAGATTGATCGTCTTGGCCCGCGCGTACTTCGCGATGTTGGTCAGCGCCTCCTGCGCAACCCGAAAGCAGGTGACCTCGATAGAAGCCGGGACTCGCCCCTCCATTCCTTCGACAGAGAGCGAAAGAGTCCATCCATTACGCGTCGCCTGCCGATTCGCATACCATCGAAGCGCCGATACCAGCCCTAGATCGTCAAGGAGCGACGGTCGGAGATCCAGCGCCAGAGTCCGCACTTGAGTCAGCAAACGGTCCACCAGTTCGAGACTGTCCGTGAGAGGACTGAAACGGGAATCCCTGACCTCACCATGCTGCATATCTTGCAAGTCGATCTTCAACGCCGTCAGCAACTGCCCGACTTCATCATGCAGATCGCGTGCGAGCCGGCTTCTCTCCTCTTCCTGCACTTGCATCAGTCGATTAGAAAGTTTCCGAAGGGAATGATTGGCGGCGCTTAATTCGGCGGTTCGTTCTTGAACCTTTATTTCCAACGCTTCATGCGCCTGTTGCAAGAGTATCTCACCTCGCTTGCGCTCGCTGATGTCGCGGATGACTTTCGATACCCCGACAAACTGACCGACCGCATCCTTGAGGGGCGATAATGTGACCGACACATCGATATATCGGCCGTCCTTGGTCAACCGCACCGCATCATAGCTTTGAATGTCGTGCGTTCCCCGGACCGTGGCCAGCTCCCAGGCTCTGTCCCGTTGGAGATGGGGCGGAATAATCGTGAGGATCGAACGGCCGATCATCTCGTTGGCGGTATACCCGAACATACGCTCCGCGCCTCCATTCCACGTCGTCACGAATCCGTCAGGTGTCACGCTCAGAATGGCGTCGCTGCTGCTTTCCACGATCGCACCCAGTCGTCTGGTGGCATCGTCGAGTTTTGCCCTTCTTGCTCGCGCCACGAGCCACGCTGTAATCCAGAGGAGGGCTATACCCACCACACGGTTGAAGCCGGCAATGTCCACCGCGATGACCGGAGGAGACAGTGCGTGCCCTATGCAGGCGAGAACGGTCCCGATGGCTGCAACCATATACGGAGCAATCGGCCACTCAATCCAGAGGGTCAGGACCGCACCGAAGACATCTCCTACAACCCAGATCGCATACCCCCACGGCATGAATACGTCGAGAAGGAACGTCCCGGCCAGGATCAGCGGAATCAGTGCCCGGGCATAGTTACTGTTCATGACAGTCCACGATCTGAAGAAACCTGACAGTCTGCCATTCGACGACAGCGGGCTTGACAAAGCCACACGTGCCTCTGCCGCCCGACGTTGTATGATACTCTAAGCAAGGATTGATATCGAGATGGATGGATCGGGTAAAAGATTTTAGAACTATCTCAAAATCGATTTTTGAGAAGGTCGACCTCTCACAACGCAAACCTACTCATCGAGACAAACAGAATTGGGCCGAAAATGCGCTTGTCGGTCTGTCAGTATCGTTGCACCCGCGCTCATGGGAACGCCTGTTTTTAATTTTGAGATAGGTTCTAGTTATTTTTGCTCAGCCGTTTGGCGATTGACGACATACACGCCGGCGAGGATGAGACCGATGCCCACAATCTCGATCCAACCGACTGATTCTCCCAAGATAAGGGCAGATAGCCCGATCGCCGCGACCGGTGTCAGATTTCCCAGGACCGAAGCCCGTGAGGGACCGATACCTTTCACGCCGAACAACCAGGCCTGTTGCGCCACCGCCGTCGCAAAGACGACGAGGTATCCGAGCGCCAACCAATCGGACACCGTCACCGAGCCGATTCCTGCATTCATCATCTTTTGGTCGGTCCAGAGCAGCGGGATCTGAAGAAGCGTCGCAACCATCAGGGTCGTCCAGTTGACCGTCAGTGCGGAAATCCGCTCCATGATCGTACGGCTGCCGATGCTATAGAGCGCCCAACTGACGACGCCGAGAAAGACCAACGTGCTCCCCAGCAGCGGCTGCTCGCCGGCCACCTGAAACCCCGCCACGGAGACCAGTCCGACACCCGCAAAGGAAAGCAGCGCACCGGCCCACACGGCACGCAACGGCACATCCCGAATCAACATGGCCGAGAGCAGGGCTGTCACGACCGGACTCGATCCGATAATCACCCCGCCGACCGCGCCGCTGACATAGTTAAGCCCCATGAGAATAAGCAGATGGTTTCCCAACACGCCCAGCCCCAGAAGGCCGAGCAGGCGAATGTCGGCGCGGCTTAGCGTGATCCTGCCGCCTTCTTGTGACCACCAGGTTGTCAGAAGAATCGCCAGCCCTCCGATATCGCGAAAGACGGAGGCTTCAACGGCGGAAAATGATCCGAGGGCCATCTTCTGCGCCACGATCGAACCGCCCCACAGGACTGCCGCGAGCACGACCGATCCATAGGCTATGGTGCTGGAAGGCTGACTCATGGGCACTGGGATACCGTCGTTCCGGCTCGCCGTCAAGCGATATTCCACCAACATCCCATTTACTTGACGTCGTTTACGTTTGTCAGTAGCCTTCGTCTAAAAAACAAGGCCGGCAAAAAGGGAGGTATTTCATGATTCAGCAGCAGCGTCTCCGACGGTGTTCGGCGGTAGTCATGAGTACGGCTCTCCTCCTAGGAGGCTGCACCACGGCTCTTGTCCACGATGACGTCAAACATCCACAAACCGGCTCTCATTGCTCCGGCTCTCAAGGCGTCGACGACTCCTCCATCGCCGTGCTACCGGTGCCGGTTGTCGCCTTCGTCGTGCCCCATGCCAATCTCCATGACATTAAAGCCGATGATTACCTGAAACGATGCGGCGACCCGACCAAATTGATCAACCGGAAGGTAGAAGTCAACCGCACGGCTTGCATCCCGGCTGGATTGACTCGCATCATCACCCTTGGTATCTGGCAATGGTGTCCGGCCAGCGTGTCGTGGGAAGCGGATGTAAAGACTTCTTAGGCAGAGGCGCACGGTCGTCTTTGCGGCTGTGCGCGCGTTCTCATGGCGCATCTAGGTTCACCGATTTACGTTTCAGCACCGCGCGACTTAGTCCTTCTCGGTTATTTTCACGGCTTTATCACTTTCTCGGCTTACTGAGCTGTCCACGGCCCAACCCCCACCAAAGGCCCTGGCAAGCGAGACCAAGGAGACACGAACTGCGGTTTCAGCTTTGACACGCTCGTCGTTGATTGAAAGTTTGGTGCGTTGAGCATCCAGCACGGATAAATAATCACTCGCTCCCCTCTGGTATAAGGCTTCGGATGAGCGATACGTTTTCTCTGCTGCTGTTTCGGCCTTCAATAGTTGTTCGCGGCGCTCCTTCGAGGAAGTATGGGCGACAAAGGCATTTTCCACGTCTTCCAAGGCGAGGAGGAAGGTCTTTTCGTACTTCGCCGCGACTTGATCCAGCCGCGCGTCGGCAGCAGCGATGTGCGCCCGAATGCGTCCCGCATTGAATATCGGAGCCGTGAGGCCCGCCCCCAGCGCATATACGCTTTCCACCAGAGTCGGAAATCCGCCGACGGCCAGTGCGCCGATCCCACCGCTCGCCGACAGCAATATTTTTGGGAACAAATCGGCCCGCGCAGCACCAAGGCCGGCCGCTGCCGCACTCACGTCGGTTTTCGCAAGGCGAAGATCAGGCCGTTGTAATAGCAGGCTTGAAGGCAACATGTTTGGGATGCCGGGCAGGTCGGATGAATGAACCGGTGTAGCAACAAATCGGTGTTCAAGTTTGGCCGGAGATTCTCCCAGCAACACGCTGAGGCGATGGATCAGAGTTGTCTCTGTTGCCTTCAACCACGGGAGGGCACTTTCGGTGCTATGCAGCAAGGTTTCCTGGCGCGAGACTTCCGCCTCGTTCGTTAGACCCACACGATAAAAGGCCTGCAGAGTTCTGAGCCTTTCCCGCTGGATCTCGATGTTGTCGCGCAGGATCGCAGTTCGTTCCTGTGCGCCTCGTAGTTCCAGATAGTTCGTCGCCACCTGAGCGAGCAATCCCACCTGTACTCCATGCCGCTCCTCTTCAGTTCCAGCAGCCTGCGCACCCGTCGCCTCAGCCTCAAGATGCCTGGCACCGAAAATATCGACCTCCCACCGTGCAGCAAGACCACCGGTGCCCACATTGGCGGTAGGTACGACCAGCTGTGTTCCTCCCTGGCCATCCGGTACTGCGATAATCCGGTCAATCCGCTTTTCCCGGCCGCCAAAAGAGAAGAAATCAACACTAGGGTAGAGGGCTGATTCCGCGACAGCGACCATCGCGTTGGCCTCGCGAACACGAGCCGTTGCGATTCTCAGATCGTGGTTGGCGGCTAGTGCTTGAGTGATCAACTCGTTCAGAAGTGGATCGCGAAATCCTCGCCACCATTCTCTGAGATCGGCCTGATTGGAATCGTCTTGAACGACTGGGGCATGATTCCACTCCGTCGGAGTCGATAATGGTACCCGATCACTCACCCGCGTCGGTGTACAGCCCCCTAACATGACGATCGTCAGGACGGCGATTGGTATTGAAGAACGCGTCGTCACGGCGGTCGCTCCATCAACCATTATTATATCCCTGGGAAACAGAACCTCATTCGACCCTGCCGGCGAGGCATCTGCACGAGCTTGGTTCCGTGTGACCCGAAACCAAGCCGCATACAACGCGGGCAGGAAGAACACGGTCAGTATGGTCGCGATCGTGAGTCCGCCCATGATGGCGATCGCCTGGGGTCCGAAGAAATCGTTGCGCGACAGTGGGATCATGGCCAGAATGGCCGCCGCCGCAGTTAGCATGATAGGCCGGAAGCGCCGCACCGTCGATTCAACAATGGCAGACCAGGTATCGCGTCCGGCCTTTTCGTCCTGCTCGATTTGATCCACGAGGATCACCGCGTTGCGCATGATCATGCCGGCCAGGGCGATAATACCGAGCAAAGCGACGAAACCGAAGGGAGCGCGGAACAGCAACAGGGCGAATGCAGCCCCGATCACACCCAAAGGAGCCGTGACGAACACCAGGAACGTCCGGGACAGGTTCTGTAACTGCATCATCAGCAGGATGAGCGTCGCGATCACGACCAACGGAATCCAGATGAGAATCGACTTTTGAGCGATCCAGGCATCTTCCTTGGCCGCGCCGGTTTCAATGAAATAGCCGGCGGGAAGGCTGTCTTTGATGGGCTCGAGCTTCGGAACGATCTGCGCGGCTACATCGGGCGCCAGCATACCGTCTGCCACGTCGGCCCGCACTGAAATCGCCGGGAAGCGGTTACGGCGCCAACGGACGCCATCCTCGAAAACGGTTTCGGATTTGACCAGTTGCGCCAGCGGCATAGATTTTCCGTTGGCCGTTCGCACCGCCACGTCGGGCGGCTCGTCGGCGGCGCCGCGCAAGTTCTTTTGCGCTCTCCAGACGATATCGATGAGCTTGTCGTCCTCGCGGAACTGTCCGACGGGAATTCCCGTATAGTGAGCTTGCAAGGCTTGCGACAAGCTTACAGTCGAGACGCCGAGGGCACGCGCCTTGTCCTGATCAAGCACGAGACGAGACGAAGGAATGCGATCGTGCCAGTCGTCGTTCACATCGACCGCGTTGGGGTTGGCGCGCACGACCTCGGCCACCCGGTCGGCGATGGTTCGAACGATCTTGGGATCTTCACCGAACACTCTGAACACGAGCGGATAATCCATCGGCGGCCCGACATTGAGTCGCATGGCCCGTCCCCGCACTTCCGGAAAATCCGTGGCGAAAGCCTGACGGATGCGTTGCATGACCCGTTCGCGGGCCACGTTGTCACGGGTCATCACGACGAATTCGGCGAGGTTGGTATTGGCCAGTTGTTGCACGATCAGCAGGAAAAACCTTGGACTGCCGCCGCCGATATACGCCGCGTAATTCACCACATCCTCGTCCGTGGCAAGCAGCGTCTCCATACGCTTGCCGACCGCTTCGGTTTGCGCAAAGGCACTGCCCTCAGGCAGCCACAGGTCGATGATGACTTCAGGCCGATTGGACAGCGGGAAAAACTGTTCGGGGACTTGAGTCAAAGTCGCGACGCCGACGCCGAACAGCGCCACCGTGCCGATGATCACCGTCTTGCGATGTTCTACGCATCGATCCACCCAGCGGCGCAGTCGATTATAGAACGGCGTGTCAAAAAGGTCGTGGCCTGGCGTGTGCTCCGTGCCCTTGGTTTTGAGCATCAGAAAGCCCAGATAGGGTGTGAAGACCACCGCACCGATCCACGACAGGAACAGCGAGATGGCCATGACCTGAAAAATCGCCACGGTGTATTCACCGGCGGACGATCTCGCCAAGCCCACCGGCAGGAAGCCTGCAATGGTGATCAAGGTTCCGGTCAGCATGGGAAACGCCGTAGCGCGGTAGGCAAACGTCGCGGCGCGCATCCGATCCCACCCCTCTTCGAGTTTGCGCGCCATCATCTCGATCGCAATCATGGCGTCGTCCACCAGAAGACCCAACCCGAGGATCAAGGCGCCCAGCGAAATGCGATGGATTTCCATGTCCAAGAGCCACATGCACAGCAACGTTCCGGCCAGAACCAGGGGCACTGTCAGCCCGACGACGAAACCAGTGCGAAATCCCAGACTCAGGAAGCTGACCAGCAGCACCGCCGCCAGCGCCTCGACGAAGGTGCGCAGGAACTCGCCGATGGCCGTATTGACGACGCGCGATTGATCAGCGACCCGCTCGACCGCGACGCCCACCGGAAGTTGCCCCTCGATCCGAGTCATGGCGGTTTCAAGCATTTTGCCCAGTTCCAGCACATCGCCTTTTTTGTGCATGGTCACGCCGAGGCCGATGGCTTCCTTGCCGTTGAAGCGCATCTTAAATTCCGGCGGATCGGTGTAGCCCCGCGTCACCTTGGCGAAATCGCCGACTCTGATGGTCCGGCCTTCGAGGCGTACAGCCAGGTTCGCCACGCTATCCACCGAGTCGAATGGACCGGTGAGTCGTATGGGGAGATTGCGCTGTGAAGAAAACACTGTTCCCGCCGGCACCATGCTATTCTGCGCCTGGAGGACTTGAGCGACCGCCTCGGCGTCCAAACCCAGTTCGGCCAGCTTCTTGTCGGAAAACTCGACGTAAATCTTTTCGTCCTGGACGCCGATGAGATCGACTTTTTCGACATCCTTGACACGCAAGATCTGTTGTCGAGCCGAATCCGCCGCAGCTTTCAGATCGGCGTAGCTGAAGCCTTCCCCGGAAAAGGCATAGAGGAAGCTGTAGGTATCGCCGAACTCGTCATTGAAGAAGGGGCCGACGATGCCGGGCGGCAAACTCATGCGGATGTCACCGACCTTCTTGCGCACTTGATACCAGAGATCGGTGATTTCTTTCGCCGGCGTATCTTCACGGGGTGTGACAAAAATGACCGATTCGCCGGGTTTCGAGTAGCTGCGGATGAAGTCTAGGTTGGGCAGTTCCTGGATTTTCTTTTCCAGGCGGTCGGTCACCTGTTGCTCTGTTTCCTGTGCAGTTGCCCCAGGGTAGAGGGTCTTTACAACCATCACCCGGAAGGTGAACGCCGGGTCTTCCCGCTGTCCCAGCTGGAAATAGGCGACAATTCCACCGAGCAGTACCAGCACCATGAAAAACCCGGTGATAGAGCGATGTTTGAGCGCCCACTCGCTCAGATTGAAGTCTTTCATGGCTGATCCTCCTTGCGTTCGGCGACGGAGCCTTGCATGGCCGCCGCGACCTGTTCCGGCACGCGCACCGCCTGTCCCTCTGCAAGGCGCTGGACGCCGGCACTGACGATCAACTGCCCGGAGACAAGTCCCGTGACGGCGATGTGTTCCCCATCCAAGAGTTCCCCAACCTGAACCGGCATGGATCTGACAGTGCCGGTCTGCTCATCCACCAGCCACACATGCGGTTGTCCCGGTTTATTCTGCGGGGTAAATACAGCCGAGAGCGGAACAGTCATTCGAGAGGACGTGTTCGAAGGAATCCAGACCGTCGCCGTCATGCCTAGTTGGACAATTTCGTGGTCCTCAAGTATGGTCGCTTTGACGCGATACGTGCGGCTGGCCGGGTCAGCGGCTGACGCAATTTCTCGGATTTGTCCCTTCAGACGCTTTTCGTGATCAGTCCATAGAGTGATATGGACGCCCTGTCGGCGTGTGAGTCCCGGCAGGCGATGCTCGGGGACATCGAAATGGATTTCCTTTTCGTCGAGTTGAGCGAGCTTGACGACGGCCTGACCAGCGCTGACGACCTGCCCCTTCTCGACTTCCAATGCCGTCACCACGCCGTCCCGGTCAGCCGATAACTCGGTGTAGGCCAACTGATTGATCGCGTGGCCCAGTTGGGCTTCGAGCGCCGCCGCCCGTTCTCGCGCCGTGGTGTAGGCGGTTTGGTGGCGGTCGAATTCAGGTGGGCTGGTGACCTTTTGCGCTAGCAGCTCACGGTATCTCTCTACATCGTCTCGTAAAAAGTCCCGATCGGCGACCGCAGATGCAAGCTGAGCTTGAAGATTCTGCACGGCGAGACGGTAGTCTTTCTGATCCAGCCGTGCCAGGACCTGCCCCTTGCGCACGCGGTCACCCACGTCGACCTGTCGTGCCACTAACTTGCCGGCCACGCGGAAGGACAAGATTGTCTCATAGCGCGCTCGCACTTCTCCGGCGAAACTCATCACACTGTCACCCTCGTCCACGATTCGGGCGACTTTCACGGGCCGGGAAATCTGCCGGGGTAGCTCGTCTTGATGGGAACATCCCAGTGTCGTCATCAGTGCCAAAAGGAAGACACCAACGAAACACGTGGCGAGATATGTAAGACTGAGTCGAGTGAATTTCATGATGTTCTCCTTGCGAGATTTGTCAGGGACGATACGGCTAGAAGCATTCATGTATTTGTATGTGCAAATACATGACCAAAAAAAGCTCTAAGCTGACGGCACTTCCATTTTCTTTTCAGCAAGCTTTCGCAAGAGTATCGCGCCATCATCACCAAGAAACTTCTCCGTGCGAGTTTGGGCCTTTCGCCAAGACGGACCGATTTGATTCAGCAGATCACGACCTTGGGCTGTAATGTGTACTGGGAGGCCTCGGCCGTCTTCCCCATCGTCAATCTCTTGGATCCAACCATTGGTCAGCATGATCTTCAGATTCCGGGTCAGCGTGGATGGGTCAAGGTGAAGACACTTCCCAATCTCGATACGCCGAATAGGGCCGGCCTTTGCCACAAGAACCAGAAGACTCAGCTGGCTTGCTTTCAGGCCGAATGGACGAAGTTCAGCATCGTAGATGCGGGTGAGCACACGATCAAGCTTTCGGGCGCGCACCAGCAGGCACTCACACGCGATCTGATCAATGAGACTATTACCGTGATTCATTCGTTTATCTGTTTCCATTGTCGTCATGCCATAATGTTGCATATACAAATATATGTTGTCAAGACAAAACTTGGCGCGAAAGAAAGATGGGTCGGAAGTGTATCGCATACATGCCTATTTGACTCATTCCGAAGGGATCTCATAGTGGTTGTCCTGGTTCCGAATCCCATTCAACCTTAAGCGGAGCCGGATGTCGATTTGTGGCTACTGTGACGACTATCATATGAGCGCTTAGGTTCTGTTCTACAAGGAGGATGCTATGGCGACGAAGAAGGGCGCAGCTTCGGCCAGTCTTGTCTGGTTCGAAATTCCTGCGGAAAATCTGGAACGGGCGAAAAAGTTCTACGGGTCGCTGTTCGGCTGGAAATTCAACAGACTTCAAGCAGCAGTGAACAACTATTGGCACATCGACACCGGCGGCAAGGACGACTCTCCTGACGGCGGACTCATGCCGCGAATGCATTCTCAACAGCCGGTCACGAACTACATCAGTGTCCCATCAGTCGATAAAGCGGCGGCAAAGGTCGAAAAACTCGGTGGAACCATCTGTAAGGCGAAGACCGCCGTCCCCGGGATGGGCTATTTCGCCGTCTGTTTGGACACAGAGGGAAACACGTTTGCGCTATGGGAGATGAATCAAAAGGCAAAATAACGTTCCCCCTCCCGGTGTCAGTCACCATTTATGACGAGGAGTGTGACATGAAATATCTCTGCCTGGTTTATGTGGAAGAAAAAGTCTTGAATGCCTTTCCAAATCATGAGCGGGTCGCGATTTCCAACGAAGCGATGTCCTACTGCGACAAGTTGCAGAAAGCCGGCCAGTTACTTGCCGCTTCTCCGCTTCACCCGGTGGAAACGGCCACCACGGTGCGAGTGCGGGAGGGCAAGACATCGACCACCGACGGACCATTCGCTGAGACCAAAGAGCAGCTCGGGGGGTTTCTCCTGATCGACGTACCGGACCTGAACGATGCGATTCGTGTGGCGGCTCAGTTTCCAGCCGCGCGTTTCGGCAGTGTCGAAGTCCGCCCCGTCAAGGAACAGGGCTGCGCCTAAACTAAATCCGTCCGATGAGCGATGAAACGGTCAAACTGGCGCGTGACCGGGTGGAGGATGTCTACCGCTCCGAGTCGCGGCACGTGCTGGCGACGTTGATCCGGCTGCTGGGTGATTTCGATACGGCCGAGGAGGCGCTGCATGAAGCGTTTGCAGCGGCAATGGAGCAATGGCCGCGCGACGGTGTGCCGGCCAATCCCCGTGCCTGGCTGGTCTCCACCGGCCGCTTCAAGGCAATCGACGGTTTGAGACGCCGCGCCCGCTACAACGCCGCCCTCGACGAGCTTGCGAAGCACATCGAGACCAGTACCGGCGATTCGTTCGAACAAGACGACGCACATATTGCGGACGACCGTTTACGGCTGATCTTCACGTGCTGTCATCCTGCCCTTAAGCCGGAGGCGCAGATAGCACTGACGCTCCGCGAGGTCTGCGGCCTTACGACCGAAGAGATTGCGCATGCCTTTCTCTCCACCCCTTCCACGTTGGCCCAACGTATTGTCCGCGCAAAGGCAAAGATCCGCGATGCTCGAATTCCCTACGAGGTACCACCTCCATCTGATTTGCCTGGCCGGTTGGATACGGTGCTGCACGTCATCTATCTCGTCTTTAATGAAGGGTACTCGGCGTCCTTCGGGGCCTCGCTGACCAGAGCAGATCTTTCCGGTGAAGCGATTCGCCTTGGCCGGCTTCTCTTGCAACTTCTTCCGGAACCGGAAGTCATGGGCCTCCTCGCCTTAATGCTGCTGCACGAGTCACGACGGGCTGCACGCACCTCAGAAACGGGAGATCTGGTGTTATTGGAACAACAGGACCGTTCAGTATGGAATCGCGATTATATTCACGAAGGTGTGGCATTGATCGAACGGGCGCTGACATTGCGCCGCTTTGGCCCCTACACATTGCAGGCCGCTATCGCCGCGGTGCATGCAGAGGCTCCCAGTGCCGCCGAGACGGACTGGGCTCAAATCGTCGCCTTATACGACCTGCTCCTGAGAGCGGACCCGTCTCCGATTATCCAACTCAATCGAGCCGTCGCGGTGGCCATGCGCGATGGACCGGCCAAAGGGTTGGTATTACTTGATGGCTTACTGGCAAGCGGCAAGTTGGATACCTATCACCTGGCGCATGCTGCACGGGCCGATCTCTGCCGGCGACTTGGAAAGAACACGGAGGCTCGTGTTTCCTATGAGCGGGCTCTTGCCTTGGTAACGCAAGAACCGGAGCGGCGGTTTCTGAAAAAGCGACTGACCGAACTGTAGCATTACTGTGGCATTGATAGACCTGCTTCCCACCTGATGCACCCCCATTCCATATCGTAACGGATTGATCGGTTGCACGTTACTGTCGCTCGCTCCTTGAAATAGGGGTTTCTCTAGTTGTCGATCGGGAGCTCTCCGGTTGGCTATGCAAAGGAGTCGATATGTCCGCATCCATGGAAGCCGACCGATTCGAGAAATTCCGTACGGGATGGATGACGATATGAGATGACGATATGAAGGGTATTCATCCATACCATGAAATTGACAAGGCGCGCGCGATCGACGGTGCTGGGGACCCTGACGATCATCACGCTGATGGGCACCTTAGTGCTCGACCTGGGACTACCCATCGGCGTGTCAGTGTGGCCACTGTATTGTCTGGCCATTGTGCTGGCGTTGCAATGGAAGGGGCGCCCCGCGATTGTCGCCGTCACGACAATCGCGATGATGTTCATGCTCCTCGACCTGTGGCTGGGTCCAGGCGGAGACCTGGAGACCGGCATCACGAATCGAGTGATCGGTGCGATAACTATCACCGGAATGGCATTGATCTGCCTGTACATCGACTGGAAGAGACACCGAATCGGACAGGCATTCAGGACAGCAACGATGAGCCGGCGCCGTCTGCGTCTGTTCCTGAATAGCCTGAACGACGCCGGCGTGGTGTTGACCGACATCCGAGGACGCATCACGGAATGGAATTCGGGAGCACAGCAACTCACCGGTTATCCGACAGATCAATGCGTCGGGCAACCGCTCTTCCGCAGGTTGCCCAAGCAGAGCGATGCGGCAGTCCGTTGGTCCCGGATCTGTCGGCAAGCTCGTCTGGAAGGCACAGCGGTTCGAGAGGAGGCCTACCAATGTCGAGATGGCTCCTGGCGGTGGATACATATCGTGATCAGACCTCTTCGGAACCGCTTTGGGCGCCTGCGGGGGTATTCGCTGGTGATGCACGATCTAACAAACCGGGAGAGAGCTAAGGAAGCTTCGGACACGAGCAGAGAGATCATCAGCCATCAGATGTACGGCAGGCCATGCTTTTATCGCGCGGGAATCGATTGCAGTCATCAGGTAGTCGTCCATATAACCGGATCTCTATCGGCGATTGATGATCGCCGTCGTTGCCACCTTCCGATGTGACCTGTACCCTTTCCAGCCTACTTCCCAGCCTTTTCGTGAGCGGCCCGTCAGTGACGGGATCAAACCTAATCCTTTATAGTTTGAATGGTAATCCCGTCTTAGGCTGGTGCAATTGACGAGACCGGTCTTCAACACGACATATCGACGGCGGGATCACAGAATAACGGTCCAACCGTCGGAGGTCGCATGAATCGCGCCGACGGATCACGCGCCCCCAACGGACTGTTGAGGGGAGGTCCGCCCGGCATTCCCGGCAAACCACTGCCGGCAGTACTGAAACGGGTTACGCTGCTGCGTAATTCTGGACCTGGCGCTAAGCGGTTGGTGTTCTTGGGCGTGATTATTTTAGCCGGGAGGCCGCTCGTCTGGGGGGCGCCCATCGGTGGGACTGGAGAAATCACTGCCGGAACTTGCTGCAGCGGCTGGGCTGAAGGCGTTCCGGAAGCGATCTGAGCTGATCCGGTCGACCACCCGCCAAGGAGATTGAAATAGGTCACGGCGAACAAGACCCTTAATGAGAATCGAGAAGTAGGGGGCGGCGATTGCGGTCGTGGGAAGGAACCGCGACTAGCGCGAATGAGGCCGGGATCTGAATCTGGTCGCTCCCTCCGGGAAGTCATTACAGGCATAATTGCAGTATAGATAAACATAATCATCGCTGATGTGATACCTGGCCAAACCCCTAG
>JBBIKN010000084.1:0-14454 GCA_037445435.1 Nitrospira sp.
AGGTCGATTGCTCGATCCATTGATATGGCTTGCATTGCCTATCACAGATTATTATCCTAGGCGCGTTTGCTCCTTTCGTATTCCAAAGGATATCGATCCTATGAGTCAACTCCACGTCCTGGTTGTCGATGACGACCCAGCCGTCCGGGATGTTTTACAAGAAGCCCTGATGCAGGAGGAGTATAGCGTCTCCACTGCCGAGGATGGTGCGGCGGCGATTCAAGCGGTGAAGGACTCGGTGGTCCACATCGTGATCACGGATTTTCAGTTGCCTGATATCGATGGAATTGAGATCCTCGATCGACTTGCGAAACTCGATGCGAAGATCATTCCGATCATGATGACCGGGTTCGGCACCATCGACACGGCGGTCCGGGCCATGAAATCCGGTGCATTCGACTTCATTACCAAGCCGTTTGATCTGGAAGCCGTGGCCGTCGTGGTCCGGAAGGCGGCGGAGTTCCTTCGCCTTCGGCAAGAAAACCACCTCTTGCGGAAGGCCGTACGGGATCAATATCGGTTGGAACAACTCATCGGTGCCAGCGAACCCATACAGCAAGTGCTGGAGTTCGTCAAAAAAGTCGCCGACAGCGACAGCACGGTCATGATACAAGGCGAGAGCGGCACCGGCAAGGAGTTGGTGGCTCGCATGCTCCACTTCAATAGTTTCCGAAAGGATCGTCCGCTGGTCCCGGTGAATTGCGGGGCCATCCCGGAAAATCTGCTCGAGTCGGAACTCTTCGGTCACGAAAAAGGCTCCTTCACAGGAGCGACTCATTCGCGGATGGGCCGGTTTGAGCTGGCAAACGGAGGGACCATCTTTCTCGATGAAATCGGCGAAATGAGCCTGCCCTTACAAGTGAAACTGCTTCGGGTGTTGCAGGAACGGGAATTCGAACGGGTGGGGGGAAATCGGACGATTCATGTGGACGTGCGTATCATTGCCGCGACCAATCAGGATTTGGAAACGCTCGTTGAGGAAAAGCGATTTCGCAAGGACCTGTTCTATCGACTCAATGTGATTCCCATCGTGATCCCTTCGCTGCGAGAACGCCGGAGCGACATTCCGCTCCTGATCGACCATTTTCTGACTCGCTTCAATCAAACTAAGCACACCGAGGTTGCAGGCTTTACCCCCGACGCGTTACGGATGTTGACCGAGTACGACTGGCCCGGCAACATACGCGAGTTGGAGAACATGATCGAGCGGTTGGTCGTGCTGAAGAAGCACGGAATCCTGTCCATCGAAGATTTACCCGAGAAAATCTGTCGGAGGGCGTCGGGGCCCGAATTGAAGGAACAGTTCATCCGGTTCAGTGAGGACGGGATCAATCTTTCCAGAGAGGTTGAGCAGTACGAAAAACATCTCATCATGGAAGCCTTGCGCAAAGCCAACGGCGTCACCTCGCGGGCGGCGCAACTGCTTCACCTGAACCGGACCACCTTGGTCGAAAAATTGAAACGCAAAGGGGTGGATCCACGGTCTCATCTGGAAACCCTTCCGCTATGGCCACGGCCTTCTAGTCAAAAGATTGACGACCTATCGACCTGACCGACGCCAATCCTGACGCCGTTCATCCGGGGGCGTGACGTCTTGGGATAACTCTCCTGATTTCCTGCGAGGTTTGTGGACGTGTACAGGGCATGAGCCTTGCTGATGCCCTATCGCCGTGCTTCGATACCCCCTACGATATCGTCGATTACTGTTCTGGATCGCCGTCTGGATGGCGTTCCCGCCGCTGGCAATCGGGAAGCCCTCGTGGCATCCTTCTTCTTCCAACGTCCCGATCGCAGCCGTAACCGAGCGAGCAGCCCCGATACGGACTGTTGTCCCGGGGGGAGAACGACTCGCCCAACCTCTCCCCGATGACGGCCCTCGTCAGGAAGGCCAATCTTCGGGGATCGACGGATTGGCTTGGCAAGAAGGCCAGTCTGCATACCGGAAGAAAGCATGGTCCGAGGCGCAACGCTTCTTTGGGAAGATCGTCATGGAACATCCTGAAAGCCCGCTCCTCCCATCGGCAAAAGCCTTCTTGATCGAGCTTCTGTTGCGGGATAATGCCACGGGGCAAACCCGAACAGAGGCGATTCTCGAGTACAAAAAACTCATCCGAGACCATCCACAATCCTCCAATGCCAGGAGGGCAGAATGGCGGACCGCGGACTTGTATTTAGAGCAAGGCGCGTTCCAAGAGGCTCAAGCGTTTTACGAACAAGCGATGGCCCATTCCGTTAATGTTCCGTTCGACGGTAACCGAGCATTGCTGGGGCTTGGGTATACGTTCATGGCCACGGGGAAATGGAGTGATGCCCAGCATGCGTTTGCCAATGTACGAAAAGGAAGTGAAGACGAACAGCTTCTCCAAGGAGCGACGCTGGGGCTGGCCCATGCGTTGTTCAGAGAAGGACGATTTTCTGAAGCGCAGGCCACCTACGATATCGGCTATCGACGATGGCCGCAGCTCTTGAAAGGCGATCCGTTGTCACTTCAGCGGTATGCCGTCACTCAGGTGAATCTACATCATGAAGCATCCGCTCGAGAGCTCATGCTGCTCTTTTACAATCTCTATCCCCGCCATGAGTATGCGCCGACGGCTCTGCTGCATGTGGCTGAGGGGTTACGGGCCGGTGCCAAACAACCGCTCGCGGAGTTTTTCTATGCTTTGATCCCTTCGCTCTATCCGCACAGTGGGTTGGATTCAACGGCCAAACTTCGGCTTGCCGCGCTTCGCGCAGAGAGTATGTTGCCAGCTGGAAGCAATTCAATCGGACTCACGGTCAGCGCCCTGATCCACAATGTGCCGGCTCCTGACCAGACCGACGCCTCATACCGATCGCTCCTGGAAGAGATTGCAACTCAAGAGGTCGGTAATGCGATGGGGAGCGAGGCTCTCTATTACCTCGGTAAAGGATATGAGAATTCGGGAGACATGAATCGAGCGCTTCGAACCTACAAGGAGATTAGGATCCGCGCCGCCGATAAGAACAACCCATGGGTCGTGAAAGCCTCGGAGCGTCTGTCCGCCCTGCTCACGCCGTGGATCGAGGCGGCGGTCGCATCGCGAGATGACTTGACGGTCGTCAGTCTGTTTCACAGGCATGGAGCGATGGGCGAACAACGCTATGCCCATTCCCCTCTGTTGCTTGACATCGCGGAATCCCACCGTCGCTTGGGATTTGCGCAAGAAGCGGTACGACTGTATCAGCAACTCATTAAATCGCATCACGATTCAGCCGTGCTTGAATCAGCCTTGATCGGTCTTGGAAGGATCTATCTGGATCAGCGAGATCCTGAGGCTGCGAGAAAAGTGCTGGAACGATACCGGTTTCAGTTCCCCATCGGAAAGTACGAAGGGGAGGTGGTGCATCTTCTGATCGATGCCATGCGGCAACAGCGGGATCTGCCCGGGCTTCTCCATTTCTGTCGTATGTGGCTCTTGCGTCATCCCGTTCACCCTGAACGGCCGGCCATGTATGTTCAGTTGGCCAAGACGCTGGGAGAACTGGAAAAACTGGATGAGTCTGCACTGGCTTATGAAGAAGCGTTCAAAGCCGGAGCGGTGAAATCGTCCGATACGCTGATCTCCTATGCGGATACGTTGTCGCGATTAAATCGACATGAGCGGGCTATCGCTGCCTATCAATTCGTGCTGGACAACGAACCGAAATCGCCTCAAGCCGATTGGGCACGCCTGCAGACCGCCAAACATTGGACGGTTTTGAAGCAATACGATCGCGCCACCGTGGCCTTGGCCGAGCTCGATGTCACGGACGATCCGATACTGAATCGACTTTCGTCGTCCCTGAAAACGAGCCTGCAGACGGCCGGTCATGCGGTGACGCCGGAGGGGCTATGACGAGTGCCACGACCAAGCATCAGGAAGAACAGGAACTGCTGCACGCGGCGTTCAGAAGTTTTGATCAGGCCGCTCAAACGTTGCAACAGTCCTATAGCGCGCTCACGGCACGTGTGGAGCAAATGGATCTGGAATTGGCGCAGAGCAATGAGGCGCTTCGCCGACAGCTTCGCGACAACGAGGCCATGCGCATGCATCTGGACGGAATTCTGGAATCCTTATCGACGGGCGTCTTGGTAACGGACGATTGCGGAACGATCAGTCGCGGCAATCGAGCCGCCGAGGCGTTACTTGGCGTCACCGATGACGAACTGCGGAACCGCCGGGCGTCTGATGTATTGACGGGTGCGGGTCTCAGCGTGTGTGATCGGCCACAACGTATCGGGCAGACGGTTGTCTCCATCAGCCAGGTTCCACTCCACAACGATGTCGGAGAGCGTTCAGGCCACCTCATTCTGCTTCAGGACATCACTCGCACCTATCAGCTTGAAGAACAGCTCCAGCGCAAGGAAAGACTGGCGGCCATGGGGGAGCTGATCGGTCGGATCGCCCACGAGATTAGAAATCCCCTGGGCAGCGTCGAGCTCTTCGCGTCCATGCTGCAGCGCGATCTCGACGAACGTACGACCGCCAAACGCTACGCCCGACAAATCTCCCAGGCCGTCCAGTCGATGGATCGCCTACTGACCAATCTCTTGCTCTACACGCGACCGGTTCGTATGGCTCACGGGTGGCACATGGCCGAGCCGTTGATCGGCGAATCGATTAAGTTGGCCGCCCATGCGATCAGCAAAGTGCCGGTGGAGATCCGAGTGGACATCGGTCGGACGGTCCATTCGATCTGGTGTCACGACGGACAGTTGAAGCAAGTCCTCGTGAACTTGGTCGTCAATGCGGTTCAAGCGATGCCGAATGGGGGCGTTTTGGCGATCAGTCTTCATCCGGAACCGCTGAAGACGCTGGGTATGCCGGCCGTTCGGCTGACCGTACGTGACTCCGGCATCGGCATCGATCCGACCCATCGCTCGCGCATATTCGACCCGTTTTTTACGACGAAGGATGAAGGAACCGGCCTTGGCCTGGCGATCGTCTATTCGATCGTCGAAGCGCACCAAGGACGCATCGATGTCGAGAGCACAGTCGGGCGAGGCACCTCGTGTTCCATTCTTCTGCCTCATCCCGCGGTGGGAGAAGATTCCAATGGGGAACCGGTCCGAGCGCAGAACGAGTCTGAATCCGGTGAGGCTCGATCTGTGGAGCATGAGGCGGTGATAGCGGAGGAGTCTTTTTATGAGTGACGGCGAAAAGAGTAGTCCTCTATCCGAACATGGTGACGAGAGCGAGCGAATTCTCATCGTCGATGACGACCCGTCGATGCGGACCGCCCTCATGGAGACGGTCAAGCGACTTGGCTATTCCGTGCAAGGGGCAGCCGATGGAATCGAGGCCATCGAACGGATTGCTCGTTTTCGTCCGTGGATGGTATTGACCGACCTCAGGATGCCGCGGCTGAACGGTCTCGAATTGATCAAGGAGGTCAAGCTACGCGCTCCTCACGCCACGATTGTCTTGATGACGGCCTATGGAGCTATCGAAACAGCTGTCGAGGCCATGAAGCTCGGGGCCAGCGAGTATCTCCTCAAACCGTTTTCGATGGATTTGCTCGAGCGAGTCATTGTGAATCTCAAATCGGGGCGAGAAGGAGGAACCATCACGAAGCAGCAGGTCCATTTGACGGAACATCGGGCTTTTTTAACCCAAGACCCAGGAATGGTCCGGCTTCTCAGTACCATTGAAGGGGTGGCTTCCAGCCAAGCGACCGTGCTGATTCAGGGGGAGAGCGGTACCGGAAAGGAGCTGTTAGCCCGGTTCATCCATAATAGGAGTCCGCGGGCGCATCGGCCGTTCATCGCGGTCAATTGTGCGGCCTTACCGGACGGGTTACTCGAGAGCGAGCTCTTCGGCCATGAGCGTGGTGCGTTCACTGGCGCAGTGATGAGAAAAATCGGCAAGTTTGAGATGGCTCATACCGGCACACTACTTCTGGACGAAATCAGTGAAATGAACCTTGGCCTCCAGGCAAAACTCTTGCGCGTGTTGCAGGAGCGTGAGGTCGATCGGATCGGGGGGCGTGATCCGGTTTCAGTCAATATTCGCGTGATCGCGACGACAAACCGGGCGCTCTATCGAGAGGTCGAGCAAGGACGCTTTCGGGAGGATCTGTACTATCGTCTGAACGTCTTTCCGGTCACAGTTCCGCCTCTGCGGGAACGCACGATCGATATTCCATTACTCGCGCGACATTTTGTGAACCAATCGGCCATGAGGAACGGCCTGACCCCACCGATGCTGTCGGAACCAGCGAGTGCTCATCTGCAGCGGTTGGCATGGAAAGGAAACGTCCGGGAATTAGAGAACGTCATGGAACGGGCGGTGTTGCTGGCCGGGCATGGCCCCATCCTTCCCGAGCACTGTCCTTCTGAGCTGAGCGGAGAAACGCTCGTCCAGACTGCCAGTCCGCAACAACCGGTCAACGGATCGCTGTGGGAAATGGAGAGAGAACTCATTTTCAAAACGCTGGCCCGTGTGAAGGACAATCGCACGCATGCGGCGAAGGAGCTCGGTATCAGCATCCGGACGTTGCGTAACAAGCTGCGGGAATATCGGGAGACTGAACGACCATTGTCGATCACTGCGCAGTGAGAGCGGCAAGAATTGCCGGTCGGTAGGTTTTTCAAGGTATGGATGGTGTCGGGGGAAGGTTGGGGCCTAAAGGGTAAAGGTGAAAGTTAAGGTTAAGGATAGGGAGTGAGTGCGCTTCTGCCTCAACCTCTATCCTTAACCTCAACCTTGCAGTTGGAGCGGCATCGAGGTTGCACGCTCAGCCGGAGCGTACCCGTATGAAGCCGGGGCGGAAAGGAAGCAAGCATGACAATCTTCGACCGAACCATTCGGCTGTTGGAGCGTAGTCTCGACCTTCGCAGCGCACGGCAGCGCGTGATCGCCTCGAACTTGGCTAACGAAGAAACGCCGGGATATCGCGCATCAGAATTAACGTTCATGGACCAATTGCACTCGGCCCACAAAGGACGTCTGCCGATCGTTATGACGGCGACTCAGGCGCGACATTTCGGCGCTCGTGGGCCGCATGGAGTCCAAACAGTGACGGGGAAGCTCACCGAAGTGCCGGCGGGGGATCTGCCGCTCGACGCCAACTCCGTCAATCTTGAGCTGGAGATGGCCAAATTGTCCGAGAACGCCATGCAGTACAACGCGGCTGCCACCATACTTGCCAAGAAGTTTCACGGATTGCTGAGTGCGATACGAGATGCACGATAGAAATCAGGCTAAGGCAAAGGTCCAGGCTAAGCGAATCCTGCTCCTGGCGGTCCAATTGGAATTCTTAACCTTAGCCTCAACCTTTACCCGCTTCCACGGAGGTGTTCATGGAAATGTCCGATAGTCTGGCCGTATCGGTTTCCGGCTTGGACGCCCAACGGCGACGACTTAATGTGATTGCGAGCAACCTGGCAAATGCTCAATCGACGAAAACGCCGGGGGGCGGTCCGTACAAGCGCCGGGATGTCGTCTTTCGTTCAACGGCGGTTCCGAGCGCCTTTCAGCGGGCGTTTCGCCAAGTCGCGGTTGGGCCGTCGGCGCACGCCCTCGAAGGGGTTTCCGTCGCACGAGTGGTGGAAGATTCCAAGCCCGGACAGCTCATTTATGATCCCCATCATCCGGATGCCGATCCCAAGGGGTTTGTGCGTCTTCCCAATGTGAATGTCATGGAAGAGATGGTGAACATGATCGGCGCATCGCGCGCGTACGAAGCCAATGTCCAGGCCATCAACGCGACGCGTGCCATGTGGAATAAAGCACTGGAAATCGGGAGGTAATGATGAGTCAGATCTACGGTCCGACATCCGGTATCGCTCCTATTCCTGATGTGGCTCCAGTCGGGTCGGGAGGAACGGCCGGCTCCTCCGGATTCCTGGATTCTCTCAAGTCTGCCATCGGAAAGGTCAACGACACGCAGCTGGAAGCCGGCCGAGCGGTCGATGCCCTGATAACCGGCGAAACACAGGACATTCACCGTACAATGGTCGCGCTGCAGCAGGCAGACGTGTCTTTCCAATTGATGATGCAGGTCAGAAACAAGCTGGTCGCCGCGTACGAGGAAATTCAACGGATGCAGATGTAATCTGATCGAGTTGTCTAGGGTAAGGGACCGGTATGTTCTCCAAGTTTTCAATCAATCAACGGCTGATCATCCTCGTCGCGTTGGCGGGGTCGATTGCTGGTCTCATTGCCATTGCATTGTGGACTCAGCAACCGGACATGCAAGTGTTGTTTACGAATCTGGGCAGCGAAGACGCCGCAGCCATCATCGACAAGCTCAAAGAGACAAAGGTCCCGTACGAAACGACCGGCGGTGGATCGACGGTGTTGGTTCCGAGCTCCCAAGTCCACGACCTGCGGCTGCAGCTGGCGACCCAAGGGCTTCCTCACGGGGGAGGGGTCGGCTTCGAGATTTTTGACCGTACGTCGATCGGTATGTCCGAATTCGTCCAGAAACTCAACTACCGTCGTGCGTTACAGGGTGAGTTGGCGCGAACCATTGCGCAGTTGCCGGAAGTCGAACGGGCGCGAGTGCATCTGGCAATTCCGGAACGCCGACTCTTCGCCAACGAACAGGAGAAAGCGCGAGCGTCCGTGATCGTGTCGCTCCGAAGCGGGCAACAACTCTCGCAATCGCAGGTGCAAGGAGTTATCCATTTGGTGTCAAGCAGTGTGGAAGGTCTACAGGCACGCGATGTGACCGTGGTCGACGGACATGGCCGTATGTTGTCGAGTACGATGACGGATGAAACCGCCGGCTTGACCAATGCACAGCTCGAATATCAGCGGAGCATCGAGAAGGACGTGGAAACGCGTATCCAAACGATGTTGGAACGGATTGTCGGTGCCAACAAGGCCGTGGTGCGTGTGTCCAGCGTCGTGGATTTTCGAAAGGTCGAGACAACGGAGGAGCGATATGATCCGAACAGCCAGGTGGTGAGGAGCGAACAGCGAGGGCAGGAAAAGGCCAATGGCACCAACGGCTTCGGTGGGGGTGTACCGGGTGTGCAATCGAATGTCCCGCCGGGAACGGATCAAGAGCCTGCGCAGACCAGTTCGAGCAACAGTCAAACGAAAAATGAAACCGTCAACTACGAGATCAGCCGGACGGTTTCCAAAATCGTTGAGCCGGTCGGTGTCGTGAAGCAATTGTCCGTGGCCGTGCTGGTCGATGGGACATATGAAATACCCAAGATCGGTGATGGACAGTCGACGGAGACGCCGGCTGCCGCACGTAAATACCTTCCCCGTTCGGAAGAAGACCTCAAGCGGATAGAGGATATTGTTAAGAAAGCGATGGGCTTTTCGGCTGAGCGACAAGATCAGGTGCAGGTTGCCAACGTTCAGTTCGGTGCGGAACTGGAAGAGACGCAGGGTGCGACGGCAGAAGCCATGGCGGACGGTCCGAAGCCCTGGTTGCCGTATCTCCGCTATGGTGTCGGCATCCTTCTGTTTACGGTCATTCTGCTGTTCGTTGTCCGTCCACTATTGGCTATGTTGGGGGCGACGATGGAGCCGACGTCGGCCGAAGCTTCGCTCTCTGCTCTGTCTGGCTCCGGTGGATCGACGGAGGCCCCATTAGCCGGTGCACCGGATCGGGCGCAGATCATCGATATGGCGAGAAAAAATCCCGATACGACGGCCGTTGTCGTGAAGCAGTGGCTCAAGAATCCCACATAGCGCGTAGCGATGGCGAAGAACCTGACGGGTGAACAGAAGGCGGCCATTCTTCTTCGTGCGATCGGAGAAGAAGCAGCTGCCCAGGTTATGAAGCAACTCGACCCGAAAGAGATCAAACGGCTGGGAAGTTTCATGAGCGGGACGGCTCACATTTCGCGAGATGAAGAAGATGCGGTCATCTCGGATTTTCGGACCGCCAGTGCGTCAGGAGAAGTTCAGTTCCAGGGAAAAGAGTTCATCAAGACCGTCCTCACGAAGGCCTTGGGCCAAGAAAAGGCGTCCCGGATCATCGAAACGATGACCCGAAAGAGCTATCCGGGACTGGAGGCGCTGAAATGGGTCGATGTGAAAACGCTCGTTCAACTGTTGAAAGTCGAGCATGCTCAAACGGTGGCGGTCATCCTCGCTCATCTTGAAAGTGATCAAGCAGGGCAAGTGCTTGCAGGGCTTCCGGAATCCATGCGTGGAGACGTGGCGCTTCGGCTTGCCACCATGGAGGAGGTGCAGCCGGATGTCTTGGAAGAACTGAGCCAAAGCATGCAAGAGACGCTGGCGGCGAGTAAAGGAATCGGCTCACAGAACATCGGAGGGCCTGAAGTGATCGCCGACATTCTGACACGCATGGACAAGACCAGCGAGGGGGGCATTCTGGTCAAGATTGCCGAAACGAATCAGTCGTTGGCGGACGCCATCCGGGCGTTCATGTTCGTCTTCGACGACTTGGTGAAGGTCGACGATCGCGGCATACAGGAATTGATGAAGGAGATCAGCAAGGACGACCTTCCCGTGGCCCTTCGCGGCGCCAATCCGGAGGTGAAGGAGAAATTTTTCAAGAACATGTCGAGTCGTGCCGCCGAAATGCTGAAGGAGGATATGGAGGCCAAAGGGCCTGTCAAGGTGTCCGACGTCGAGAGAGCTCAGCAGAATATCTTGAAAGTCTGCCGTAAGCTTGAGGAAGAAGGCCGTATCGTCATTGCGGGCGCCGGAGAGGAGATGTTGTAGTGACGGGGATGACCGTCCCGACATTGGCCGTTCCTGAGAGAAGCGGTTCACGACTGCCGGGCACGGTCTTAGTCGTCGATCATGACGAAGGGGTTCGAAGTTTATTCCAGGAGTTGCTCCGTCCGGAACGCGTGTCCGTTCAACTGTCGGGCTCAGGACAGGATGCGCTTGCAATGGTGAAGCGGGGGGCACCAGCAGTGCTGATCGTCGATGCAGCCCTGCCGGACCAAGATGGCATCGCGGTCCTGGAGGAAGCACAGCGGATCGACAGTCGCATGATCGGCGTGGTGATGACCGGCGCGGCTTCGGTCGAACTTGCCGCCCGCGCGATGAGAGCCGGGTCCAGCGATTTCTTGACGAAGCCCATCCAGCCTGATGTTGCACTCGCCATCGTGCGACGGCTACTGGAACTCTATCGGCTACGTGCCGGCCATGCGGTTGTGAAGCACGCTGCCGTACGGTCCGGTGCAGTACGGCTGCAGAGCGTACCATTTCAGACATTCGGGGAGGACGGGACGCTCCGCGGGGATGATGGGTTGACAGACTATGAGCGTGGTCTGGCAGAGGGACAGCGACAGTCGGACGTGCAGCGCCGACAAGATCTTGCCGTGTTGACCGAGGCCGCCAAACAGTTCGATGTCGCTCGGTCCGCGCTTCGACAAACGATCGAAGACGAAATCATCGCGCTCGCGCTTCAGATCGTCTCCAAAATACTTCATGAGTCGGCAGAGTCTCACCGCGAACAAATCGTGACGCAAGTCAAGGCTGCGCTACGTGCCGTTCAAGATTCAGATGGCGTGGTGATACAAGTGCATCCGGCCGACGCGGCGGTCCTTGAAGCGGTTCGGTCGGAACTGGCAGGACGGCAGAATGTGTCCCTGAAGTTGACCATCGAGCCGGTGGCTTCTCTCCCCCGAGGCAGCTGTCTGCTGCACACCGCGACACGATTGGTTGATGCCTCTCTCGATACCCAGTTATTCCGTTTGGGCGACGCCCTGAGGAACAGGGCTCATCATGAGTCTTAGTCATCTCATCGAGCGCGTCGATCCGATCGAAGTCTCAGGAAGGGTGGCTCAAGCGGTCGGCATCGTCGTAGAAGGGTATGGGCCGATGACGACCGTAGGAGAGCTCTGCCGAATTACGAGGGAGGTGGCCGGAGGGCCGATTGCTGCGGAGGTGGTGGGGTTTCGTGGAGACCGTGTCTTATTGATGCCTTTGGGCGACATGCAAGGAATCGGACCGGGAAGTCGAATTACCATGTCCGGCCATGTGGCTCATCTGGATGTCGGACCGGGCTTGCTAGGGAGGGTGCTCGACGGGTGTGGACATCCGATGGATGGTAAAGGACCGCTGAGGACCACGGAGCGCTATCCGCTCCATGCGAGTGCACCGAATCCCTTACAACGTGCTCGCCTACGCACTCCGCTCGATCTCGGTGTTCGTGCGATCAACGGATTTCTTACGTGTGGACGCGGACAGAAGATGGGCATCTTTTCCGGTTCCGGGGTCGGGAAAAGTGTGCTGCTGGGGATGATCAGCCGTTATACGAAAGCGGATGTCAATGTCATCGCCCTCATCGGAGAGCGCGGGCGCGAGGTCAACGAATTCCTGGAACGCGATCTGGGGGCAGACACCCTGGAACGCTCGGTGGTAGTGGTGGCGACCTCGGATCAAGCTCCGCTCATACGATTGCGTGCGGCGTCGGTTGCGACGACTATTGCCGAATATTTCCGTGACGCGGGAAAGCAGGTCTTGTTGTTGATGGATTCGCTGACGCGATTAGCCTATAGCCAGAGAGAGGTGGGTTTGGCGATCGGGGAACCTCCGACGACCAAGGGTTATACTCCCTCTGTCTTTACCCTCTTGCCGAAGCTGCTGGAACGTGTCGGGACCGGACCTGGTTCCGGAACCATTACCGGACTGTATACGGTGCTCGTCGATGGTGACGATCTCAACGATCCCATCGCCGATACCGTTCGCTCGATCTTGGACGGCCATATCGTCTTGTCACGCTCATTAGCCGCACGCAATCACTTCCCTGCGATCGATCTCCTCCAGAGTACCAGCCGCGTGATGCGGGATATCGTCGGACGGGCACACTACGATGCCGCGAGGAAACTCCTCGAATTGGTGGCCCGCTATCGTCAATCCGAAGACCTTATTGCCCTGGGAGCCTATAAGCCGGGAATGAACGCCGCTCTTGACCGTGCCGTTCAGGCACAGGAGGCGATCAATGCGTATTTGCGACAGGACATTGACCAGCCCGCCGATCTATCGATGTCGGCCCATCAACTTGAAACGTTGGCTCAGCAGGCGGTATGAGTCTCGAGTCGTTGCGGAAGCTGCGCGCCCAGACCGTAGAGGTCTTGATGATGGAACTGGCGCAGATCACCCGCACTCTAGCGCAGAGTGAAAAACGGTATCAGGACCTCGAAGCTGAGATTCAGAAGGATGTCGTCATGTATGACCGCCAAGCATCGCAAGGGCTGACGATAGAAGCGTGGTTGGAATGGGAGGGGCGTATGGATTCGCATCGGGCGGCATTACGCCAGGTCCGTGGTGAAATGGACAACGCTCTTGAGGCGTGGCGCCACACCAAGGCGCTCCTCGTCGAAGCCAGCCAGGAGCGCAAGCTTCTTGATCTTGTCGCCGACAAACGCTGCGAAGTGCAACGTGCCGATGCGGGGCGTCAGGAGCAGCGGACGACGGACGAAGCTGCGAACCGCCGCTATTCCACGGGAAAAGAGCATAACTCATGAAGGGACGATGCGTGCGGAGTTGGACAGATTATTGCGGCCTCGGCGGCCTCGAACGCGTGGCGAGGACGATGCCGAAGATGAACCGGCACTCCCAACTGTGGACGATGGTCGGAGGAATCGTCAGTTCGACGATCCTCTTCTGGGTCATGGTCCAATTGGGACAAGCGTCCTCCGAACCAAAATACAGAACGCAGTCGGCGTCGAGGGGGGGAGTGACACCGGAGGCGCCGCGTGTGCAGGAGGCAGAGCTCTCACGAGCAGCGTCAGATGACGATGCGAGGCAGTTGGCTCCTCCTTTAGTCCAGGGCCCGGCGATCGATTCTCCTCGTGAAGTGCTCGCCATGCTGGAGCAACGAAAGCGCGATCTAGACCGCCGCGAGCAATCGATTCGTCAGAACGAAGAACGACTCATGATAGTGAGGGGTCAGATTGAAGAGCTTTTGGACCAGAATGAAGCGTTAGAGAAGCGGATTCAAAGCGCGCAGGCCAAAGAAGAGCGATCTCCGGCCAAGGCGCATGTGGAGAAGGAACGGTTGGTGCAGGATCAGCGAGCGCAGCTCGCCAAAATCTACGAGTCCATGCCGTCTGAAGACGCCGCCTTGCGTCTCGAACGGATGCCGGATCGGAAAGCGATCGAAATCCTCAGACTGGTAAAAGCCAAAACCGCCGGGGCCATCCTCGCGCAAGTCAAAGCCGACCGGGCCGCGAAGCTGACCGAACAGCTGATGGCGCAAACGCCGTAGCTCCTAGCAACAGGGTGTTAGCTGGAACAATTGAGCGGCAAGCCACATGCTCTCCGACACTGGGCACATTCAAGATCCGACCCCAACTTCTCGATCCCCACTTCTTGTGCGAGCACTGTCTTCCACATTGTGAGTTCCCTTGCCCGGTGTCCAAGGGATCCAGGAGCCAAAGATGGGGTGACTTCGTTTGCGAATGAAGGTATTCTGCGCCCGAGCCTGAGACCTTATTTCGTATGAACCTCACCCCCTACCACGCCAAATTCTTCGCCCACGAACTCACCAAACGCTGTCCGT
>JBBIKN010000085.1:0-14364 GCA_037445435.1 Nitrospira sp.
GATGCGGTGAGCTTTGCTGATATCGCGTGTCCACACCGCGGCTGCAAGGCCCTAGATGGAGTTGTTTGCAGCAGGAATTACTTCCTCCAAGTCGGTAAATGGCATCGCACAGACGACCGGCCCGAAGATTTCCTCCTGCACGATCTTCATGTCCTGCTTGGTATCGACGAGGACGGTCGGCTCCACGAAGTAGCCCCTGTCTCCCAGTTTACGTCTGCCCACTACTGCCTTGGCCCCTCGGAGAATCCAGACTCGAGATAGCCGAGCACGCGGCGCTGTTGTTCATCTGAGACGAGGGGCCCCATTTGAGTTGCGGGATCCATACCCGGCCCGACCTTGATCTTCTTCGCGTCGGCCACCACACCAAACGGTGGTCATGATCGTCCTCCCTTTCGATCCCCCATCGAGGGAGAGGTGTGTAGGATTTGAACAGCACACTCATTATAGGAACCGACCGGGGAAAATCGAGGGCGCAACATCTATAGTCCCACTATTTTTTATAGTCCCACTCGAAGTCACAGTGGAAATCAGGGAGACGGGCGCCAGTCGTTTCTGGTACACTAAGTGCCACTATGACCGAAGAATCATTCGATTATATTCTTCCCAAGAAAGCCCTGGAAGCGCTGGCACAAGGCGATAGAAACGAAGCGATCGAACAGGTCCGGCTTGAAAGAAACATCAGTCGGGAGGAAGCGAGGGAAGTGGTTGCGGCCTTCATCCTTTCGCAGCCTTCTCTGCATCGGAGAATGAAGGACACTCAGTCGGAGACGCAATGGGGTCTCATGCGCTGGTTGATCCTGTTCCAAGCGATTGCCGTCGCCGTCGGATACTTTCTCTTTTTTCGGGATCAATGGTGAGCCTTGACAGGCTTGCATCGATTGCGAGAGACTTTCAGGAAAGTTACCCCCATGTTTAGACGAATTCCTCTGCAATTCATTGCGCTGGTGATGGTTTTCACCTTTTGTCAGGTGATCGGTGTGATGTGTGCCTTGCCCGATCTCTCTGTAGCAGAAGAAACAGCCATCCTCGTAGCGGACAGTATGGCCTGTCCGATGGACGGCACCATCATGTGCCCGCCGTCCGCCATATCGTCGCCGGAACGGCAACTCAAGCCCGCGGCAGCTATCGACCTGGATCAGGCGCCATTACTGCCGAGCACAGTCACGTTCCTCGGCACTGCTCCCATCCTAGCGCCATGGTCCTGGAGCAGCGTCTTATCTATTGTGCCCATTTCTATAGCCTCCTCCTCGGTTCTTCGAATCTAATACCACGCCTCCAGTTCAATGGCTGCCACTCCGTCTGCGTGCGGAGGGGGCATTGATCCATCCGTCCGACTTGGTCTGGAGGTGTCGTCGTGAAGCCGTTATTCAACCGGGTCTCCGGAAAACTTAGCAGCGTTCTGATTTCTCTGTTCATGGGACTTACGTTACTCCTGATGAACGTCACGGGTTTCGCAGTGGCGGACGAGGGCCAACTCTTCCTCTCCCCCCTCATCGAGGAGTTGTATGCCCACAGCCCGGAGATCAAAGCGGCCCGCCAACGGTGGGAATCGGCCAAGGCGGTCGTACCCCAAGTGCAGACCCTGCCGGATCCCCGCCTCCAGTTGGGCTATCAACGCATGCCGATGGTGCCTCCCGTCGTGGAAGGAGTGATGTACGGAATCGGCCAAGAGATCCCTTTCCCGGGCAAGCTCAAGTTGAAGGGTGAAGTGGCCCAACGTGACGCCGAACGGGTGGAGCAGGAGTACAACGCCATCCGCCTGAGACTGGTTGCCGAGTTGAAGCAGGCCTATTTCGATCTTCATTTCATCCACAAAAGCATCGACATCGTGGAGAGAAACAAGGGGTTGCTGACACAGTTCGAGAAAACGGCCAAAGCGCGGTACAGCGTCGGTCAAGCCGCTCAGCAGGATGTCTTCCGAGCCCAAGTCGAAATTTCACGCGTCCTCGATCGGCTGGCTGTGCTGGATCAGCAGAAGGAGAGTCTCCATGCGGCGATCAATCGTCTCGTGAATCGTCCGCCTGCCGGGCCGCTTGGCGTCCCGGAAGAAGTGCATACCACGATTCTGACGATCCCTCTCCAGGAACTCATTCACCGCGCCGAGGAATCGTCCCCCTTGCTGTTGGCGACGGCCAAAGGGATCGATCGCTCGGAACGGTCCGTCTCACTCGCCAAACGACAGTACTACCCCGATTTCGATGTCACGGCACTCGGCATCCGCAACGACAAGATCAATGACAACGGCTACCAGGTGATGGTGGGGATCAAGATCCCGCTGTTCTATGAATCCAAGCAGAAGCAAGGTGTGCGGGAAGCATTGGCAGGGCTCGAAGGTGCCCGGGAAGACTTTGCCGTCGCCAGACAAGATCTGTTGTTTCAAGTCAAGGACGGGTTCGTCCAAGCGCAGCGGGCCGAGCGGCTGATCACGATTTTGCGCGACGCGATTATTCCTCAGGCGACGCTGGGCCTGCAGGCGGCACAGGCCGGCTATGCGGTGGGGAAGGTGGACTTTCTCACCTTGTTGAACAGTCTGCTCACGCTGCAGGACAGCCAATTGGAGCTGCACGGCGAGATGGTGAACCATGAGAAAGCGCTTGCCCGGCTCGAGGCCGTGACCGGAGCACCGTTAATCAGCCCGTTGCCGGAAAGGAAACCTGGATCATGAGCAGCCGCAGTTTCATCAGGACCGGCCTGCTCCTCCTTTCCATGGCAGTCGGCTTCGCATGGCTGATGTCGCGTCCAGTGATGCTTCCTCCGGCGGAGTCCGGACAGGGCGAGATGGCTGGGATGGAAATGCCGGGGATGAAAAAGGAAGAGAGGAAACCGGCTTCGACGAAAAAGTCCATTGGCACCGAGTCTCCCAAAGGGCCGGAAGCCGTTCCGGGCATCGTAACGATCCCACCGGAACGCCTCCAAACGATCGGGGTGAA
Organism: Nitrospira sp.; assembly: GCA_037445435.1. Classification (GTDB taxonomy): domain Bacteria; phylum Nitrospirota; class Nitrospiria; order Nitrospirales; family Nitrospiraceae; genus Nitrospira_D. The sequence continues at coordinate 2,931 of JBBIKN010000085.1, forward strand.
GTATGAGCAGGTAACACGGCGACCGCTGGAGAAACTGATCAGGACTGTCGGTCGTGTAGCCGTCGATGAGCGAAGGCTCGCGAAAGTCACCATCAAGTTTCACGGATGGATCGAACAGCTCTTTGTGAGCGCAACCGGCGATCACGTGAAGAAGGGGCAAAAGTTGTTCGCCATTTACAGCCCCGATCTGGTCGCCACACAGGAGGAATACTTGCTGGCCCTTCAGAGCCGGAGGCAGCTTGGGGACAGCAAGATTCCGGAAGTCGCCACAGGCTCCAAGGACTTGTTGGAGGCGACCCGTCATCGGCTTCATCTCTGGGACATCGGTGAAGAACATATCCGGGAATTGGAGCGGACGAGGCGCGTGACCAAGACATTGCCGCTCCATTCTCCGATCAGTGGAACGGTCATCAGCAAGAGCATCCTTCAGGGCGCACACGTCGAACCTGGGGAAGAACTCTACACCATCGCGGATCTCTCTCGCGTCTGGATCTTGGCGGATATCTACGAATACGAGTTGCCGTTCGTGAAGGTCGGACAAAAAGCGACCGTCTCGCTCTCGTACGATCCAGGTACGGCGCTCACCGCTCGTATGGGATTCATCTATCCCACTTTGGACCCCAAGACCCGCACGGCGAAGGTGCGGTTCGAACTAGACAATCCGGATGAAAAGCTCAAGCCGGACATGTATGCCAATGTCGAGTTACGGGTCGACTTGGGAACCAAGCTCGCGATTCCGCAAGAATCCATCATTGAATCGGGCCAGAAACAGGTCGTGTTTCTTCACCAGGGCGGTGGCAAGCTCGAACCGCGGGTGATCAAGACGGGAATCAAGACGGGAGAGTGGTGTGAAGTGCTGGACGGACTGCAAGAAGGCGAACACATTGTGACGTCGGCGAACTTTTTAATCGACAGTGAAAGCCGACTCAGGTCCGTGGTCGAGAGCATGGGTGGCATGCCCGGCATGAAGATGAAGGATTGAACGCCCGTGGTTGAACAGATCATCGAATTCAGCGCGAGAAATCGGTTCATCGTTTTTCTGCTCGTCTGTGCGTGCTCAGCGGTCGGACTCTGGGCTTTGTGGCAAACGCCTATCGACGCCCTGCCGGACATTTCCGATACCCAAGTCATCGTCTACACCACCTGGCCGGGACGGTCTCCTGATCTGGTCGAGGATCAAATCACCTACCCCATCGTCACCGCGCTGCTCTCCGCGCCGAAGGTCACCGTCGTTCGCGGATTTTCGGACTTCGGGTATTCCTACGTCTACATCCTGTTCAAAGACGGGACGGACATCTACTGGGCCCGCTCACGGGTGCTGGAGCGTTTGAATCAACTGTCGGGCCGCATGCCGGAAGGGGTTGCGCCGCAACTGGGTCCGGACGCGACGGGCGTGGGCTGGGTGTTTCAGTACGCCTTGGTCGATGAGACCGGGCAGCATGATCTGGCCTCCCTGCGAAGTTTTCAGGACTGGTATCTCCAGTATTGGCTGCGAGCTGTGGAAGGTGTCGCGGAAGTGGCCAGCATCGGCGGCTTTGTGCGGCAGTATCAAGTCAATCTCGACCCGACCAAGGTCCTGGCCTATCGCCTCTCCCTCGCGTCAATCGCCGAGACGATTCGCCGGAGCAACAACGACGTAGGCGGCCGGGTCGTGGAATTTTCCGGCATTGAATATGTGGTTCGCGGGCGAGGTTACATCAAGAACGTGGAGGACATCGAGAAAGTCGCAGTGGGGGTCAACGACAACGGCACACCGATTCTGCTGCGCGACGTGGCCACGGTGCGGCTGGGCCCCGATATGAGACGCGGATTGGTCGAACTCAACGGCCAAGGCGAGGTGGTCGGCGGGATCGTCGTCATGCGGTTCGGCGAGAACGCGCTCACGGTGATCGAGCGCGTCAAGACCAAACTGAAGGAACTGGAGCCCTCCATGCCGAAGGGCGTGAAGGTGGTCACGGTCTATGACCGCAGCGACTTGATCCATGAATCGATCGCCACGGCAAGCGACAGTCTCCTGGAAGAGCTGATCGTCACCGGTGCGCTCATCATCGCCTTCTTGCTCCACGTTCGATCCGCCGTCGTGCCGATCCTCACTCTGCCCATCGCCGTGTTGATCGCGTTCATTCCCATGTACCTCATGGAGATCGGCATCAATATCATGTCGCTCGGCGGCATCATCGTGGCCATCGGCGACATGGTGGACGCGGCCATCGTGATGGTGGACAACGCCCACAAGCGGTTGGAGGAGTGGGAGCGGGATGGACGTAAGGGGGAGCGACTTCAGGTCCTGATCGATTCGGCCAAGGAAGTCGGGCCGCCGATTTTTGCGTCCGTGCTCGTGATTGCCATTTCCTTCATCCCTATCTTTGTGCTCGAAGCGCAAGAAGGCCGCATGTTCAAGCCGCTGGCTTGGACCAACAATCTCGCCATCGCGATGTGCGCCGTGTTGGCGATCACCTTGGTCCCCGCCTGTCTGCCGACGTTCATTCGCGGGAAAATCTTTCCGGAGCAACGTCACCCGGTCAGCAGGAGCCTGCAGCGTCTCTATGCTCCTCTGTTGCGATGGACGTTGCACCATCGAGGATCCGTCTTGGCCTTGGCCGTCGGCCTCCTGCTCAGCATCGTGCCGGTGTACCAGCGGATGGGATCCGAGTTCATGCCGCCGCTCTATGAAGGCACCATCCTCTATATGCCGACGACGCTGCCGGGACTTTCCATCACGGAAGCGGGGCGTTTGCTCCAGATCATGGACCAAAAGCTGCGGTCATTCCCCGAGGTGGACCATGTGTTCGGCAAAGCGGGGCGTGCTGAGACGTCCACCGACCCGGCTCCCTTCAGCATGATGGAGGTCATCGTCGAGCTGAAGGCGAAGGATCAGTGGCGGCCTGGGTTGAGTCATGAGGGACTGATCGATGAAATGGACCGGGCGCTTCAATTTCCGGGAGTGACCAATGCCTGGACCATGCCGATCAAGAATCGGATCGATATGTTGACGACCGGCATTCGAACCCCGGTCGGGATCAAGATCTTCGGACCCGATTTGAAACAGATCGAGGCTCTGGGTGAGCATTTGGAGATGGTTTTGAAGGACGTGCCGGGCACACGGAGTGTCTATGCCGAGCGGGTGTCGAGCGGGTACTTCTTGGACTTCGACATCCATCGTGAAGAAATCGCACGTTACGGCCTGAAACTCATGGATGTCGGTCAGATCATCGAATCCGCGATTGGCGGCGAAAACATCGCGACGACGATCGAGGGCCGCGAACGGTATCCGATCAACGTGCGCTATCTCCGGGAATTGCGGAACGATCCACAGAAGCTCCAACGGGTGTTGGTCGACACGCCGACCGGCGCTCAGGTTCCCCTTGCACAACTCGCGACGCTGCGGTTCGTCAACGGGCCTCCGATGATCCGTGACGAAAACGGCATGCTCGCCGGGTATGTGTTTTTAGACATGACCGGGCGGGATGTCGGCGGCTATGTGGAGGATCTCAAGCAAGCCGTCAGAGACCGGGTACAACTCCCGCCGGGATACACGATCGTCTGGTCCGGGCAATACGAATTCATGGAGCGGGTGAAGGAACGGCTGAAGCTGGTCGTGCCGCTGACCCTCGTCATCATCTTCGTCACCTTCTATTTTGCCTTCCGCTCCGTGGCGGAAACCTGCATGGTGATGGTCGGTGTGCCGCTCTCGATGGTCGGCGCCGTGTGGTACCTCTCGATCCTGGGTTACAACATGAGCATCGCCGTATGGGTGGGGATCATCACGGTGGTGGGAACGGCGGCCGAAACCAGCGCCGTCATGTTGGCCTATCTGGACGAAGCCTGTGCCAGGCGGAAAGCGGCCGGTGGTCTCACGACGCTCCAGGACGTGATCGAGACCGTTCAGCTCGGCGCCGTCGAACGGATTCGCCCGATGGCCATGATCGGCTTCGTAGACGTGATCGGCCTCTTCCCGGTGATGTGGGCCACCGGCACCGGTGCGGACGTGATGAAACGTGTCGCGGCGCCACAAGTCGGCGGCGTCTTCTCCGCCATGATCCTGACGTTGTTCGTCATTCCGCCCGTCTATGTCATGTGGCGGTGGTGGAGGGAGCGATCCGAAGCTTCACGACATGAATTACAGCAATCGAAAATTCAATAGCTGTTGTGGCGATATTCAACAGCGGAATGGGCTGAGCAGTCCCTTTCCGCGCCACAGGTTGAAATCATCTGGAATTGTGTGAACCGTAAAAGCGGCCATGGTCTTGTGAAAGGACAAGATTTCATCTGACAGACAGTGGAGCCCCACGGCTTTACAGCCGTGGCTTCCTGCGTAGGCGAGTGCAAGGGATCTAGAGCTCTATGCATGCGGAAAAGGTAGTCAGGATGAAGGTGAGCTTGTTGAAGCTCGCGGAGCAGCTGGACAATGTGTCCAAGGCTTGTCAGTTGATGGGCTATAGCCGAGACAGCTTCTATCGCTTTAAGCGACTTTACGAGACCGGGGGTGAAGCGGCTCTTCTAGAGATCTCGCGAAAGAAACCGCTCTTAAAGAATCGCGTGTCACCAGTTGTCGAACGGGCGATTGTGCAAATGGCCCTTGATCAGCCTGATTGGGGGCAAGTTCGCGTCGCGAATGAACTCCGCAAGCAAGGGTTGGCGATCTCTCCGGCCGGCGTCCGGTGCGTATGGCTCCGGCATAATCTGGAGACCAAGCGAAAGCGCTCGAAAGCACGACAGAATGCTCCATACTACGGCGAAGGTACCGACTGTCTGTCAGGTCAAAATTTAACCAATGCGACGGAATTGGCCGAAGGACATCATCAGTAGGCCTTAGGTACGGAGGTTGCCCAGGTACCAGTATTGGCAGTGAATGGGTCACTGCCAATAAATAGAAGGAGGGATTACGATGCGACAGGTTATGAGGGGGCTACCATTCATCGTCCTCTTGCTGGTCTTGGCCATGCCAAGCTTTGCTGCGACAGGTCCTGAGCCTGGGATTGCTAAGGGTGATCATCAGGCACTCGCAATGTACTACGCCGAGCAGGCGCAGGATTTCAAAGCGAAAGCGCGGTTCTGGGACAATACCGCGGAATCCTACGAGCATCACCCGGAACTCTACAAGTCGAGCGACATCGCCGATGAAGCGGCGCATTGCCGTCAGATCGCTCGAAATTACAGGAAGATGGCAGACGAGGCGGCGGCCTTGGCAAGTGAACACTTGAGCCTGACACGCAAGGGTCCGTAGACTGCACCGCGAGAACAAGTGGCTGGGGTACGGAGAGTGAACTGCGCCGAGGTCCTCTTGTTTCTGAAAAGGGGCCTCGGCATCCTTCTGAGTTTCGGATTGTCGACCTCTGCAAAAGCTCACTACTCGAAGGAGAGAAGCCCATATGAAGATTTCGCGGTCGCTCATATGGATCGTCCTGTTGTCCATCGTGGTAGTGACGGCCTGTTCGACGACCCCACCGCGTGAACTGATTGAACGCAACGATCACAGTGGACTGGTGACTTGGTATGAGAAGGAGGCCCAACGCCTGCGCGGTAAGGCGGAAGAAATGCGGCAGATGGCCGAACTGTACGCGAAGCCTTCTTATCAACCTTCGCCGAAAGAGTCCAAAACACAGTTGATCGCCCACTGTCGGCTTTTCATTGATTACTACACCAAGTCGGCCGAAGAAGCGGAGGCTCTCGCCAAATTGCATCGCGAACAAGAGCCGGCCATTCCTTGAGGTAGGACAGGATGATGGATATTGACACAGAGGTACGGAGCGCCAAGGCAATCGCGTCATATGGCATGTTTCAGCAGCTCGCAGGCCTCAGCAAAGATTTCAGCCGTAACGCAAGCAAAGGAGGGAGCATGAAACCACAGCATGTGAAGAAACCGCACAGCGACAAGGATAATACCGCACAGGCTGCTATCCCAGAACAGATCATGTCCCATGACATTAGTGAGCGGATTGCGAAGCGGGCCTATGAGCTCTACCTGGAGCGAGGCTGCAGACCGGGGTGTGAGTTGGAAGATTGGATCGACGCGGAGCAAGAGATTCTTACGTTGTCGAAGGTGGAAAAGTAACGGTTCTGCTCGCCGACGAGTCCACCATCATCACGGCATTCTGGCCGGAGAAAGAGTGCGAGCCTATGCCGAGTTGTATCTCGACTGCTGGCGCGTACTCAAGAGAAAGCCAGGGAGGCGGGCGTCGATATCGTGTTTGATCAAGGCATGGCCTATCAACTCCCCTATCCTGATCAATCATTCGACGCGTCGTGGCGAGTCTGCTCTTGCATCATCTGACAGTGGACGACAAACGCCGTGCACTGGCCGAAACGTTCGGGACGCTCGCCCTCATTCGCGCGGTCAAACCTAGGGGAAGAAGCGAACGAGACTGAGCGAGGAACGCGGATACTGTGAATTTGAGCGCCGGCTGTTCAATCGAATGCGTGGTGCATCGGAATCAGAGTGATGTGGAGCCATCTACTCAATCGACGGCTCACCGTGCTGTTCAGTCTTGCTGTGATTATCAACTATCCGTGGGAACGAGCCCAGTCCCGTCTGTACGTCCTGCCCGGCGGGGTGGAAGTTCATTGGTGGATGTGCGCGGCGGCCAGTGTCATAGACGGTCTGCTCGTTCTCTTGATCTTCTGGATCGGCAGACTGGTGATCGGACGGCATGACTGGTATCTCCGGCCTGGAGCGCGAGGATACGCCGTCCTGCTGCTGTCGGGAGTGGTCGTCAGCGTCGCGGGCGAGTGGATTGCGATCGATGGAGCCCAGTGGTGGGCCTACAGCCCGCATATGCCTCTCGTTCCAGAATTGAAAATAGGACTGGCTCCGGTGGCGCAGATGCTGGTGCTGCTTCCGCTGATATTCTCTCTGCTGGCCTGGTGGCACCGCAAGATGGGAAATCACGTATGAAGAGCGCGAAAGATCCGGTCTGCGGCATGAATGTACTCCCAGAGCAGGCCTTGCCCGCAACCTATGGAGGCCGGACGTTCTACTTTTGCTCCGACCTGTGCCGGCGCTCTTTCCTAACCGACCCGGAGAGATACCTGGGACCGCTCCAGCAGGCAGGGACGGTCGGCCCCTCCACCCGGCGTGTGGCGTACTTTACGATGGAAGTGGCGCTTGATCCTGCAATGCCCACCTACAGCGGAGGGTTGGGAGTCTTGGCTGGAGATACGCTGCGGTCTTTTGCCGATCTTAAAATTCCGGCTGTCGGAGTCAGCCTCCTGTACTGGAACGGATATTTTGAGCAGCAGTTGGACGAATGGGGCAACCAGCATGAGCGGCCGGTATCCTGGGAGCCGAAAGGCCGACTTCATCTCCTTCCAGCCACAGTGGCGGTGACCATCGAAACACGAACCGTGATCGTCCAGGCTTGGCAGTACGATCTCGTCGGAGTCACCGGCAGCCAAGTGCCGGTGCTCTTCTTGGATGCCAACCGCCCGGAAAATGCCCAGCAGGATCGAGAGCTGAGCGGTTGGCTCTACGGAGGGGATGACCGCTACCGGCTCGCGCAAGAAATCATCCTGGGCATCGGCGGCGTCCGCATGCTCCAGGCTCTCGGGTATACCGCGGTGGAACGGTTTCATATGAATGAAGGTCACGCCGCGTTCTTGACGCTCCAGCTCCTCCGCGAGTCGACTCCAGCCGGTTCTATGGAGTGGGACTTCCCTGCGGTAAGACGGCGCTGTGTCTTTACGACCCATACGCCGGTTCCGGCCGGGCACGATCAATTCGCGTATGACCTCGTCCGCCGAGTGATGGGAGACCTGGTTCCGTTGGAGGTCCTCCAGATGCTAGCTGGGCAGGACCGCCTGAACATGACGCTCCTCGGCTTCAACATGAGCACCTCTATCAACGGCGTGGCGAAGCGGCATGGCGAAGTCTCACAACAGATGTTTCCCGCGTATACCATCGATTCGATCACGAACGGTGTCCATTCGGTCATGTGGACATGCGACAGTTTCGCGACGCTCTATGACCGGTCTATCCCAGGCTGGCGGACGGATCCATTCACATTGCGCTATGCGATCAGTATCTCGAATCAGGAGGTCTGGGAGGCTCATGTGGAGGCCAAGGCCGCGCTGATCGAAGAGGTGAGACAGCGCACGCAACAGCGTCTGCGCCTTGATGCGTTCACGATCGGCTTCGCCCGCCGTGCCGCCTTGTATAAGCGGGCCGATCTGGTTCTGTCGGCTCCTCGTGAATTGATCGATATGGTTAAGAAAGCAGGAGCACTGCAAATTATTTTCGCGGGCAAAGCGCATCCCAAGGATGAGCCCGGCAAGGACATGATCCGCCGTGTCGTGCAAGTGGCCAAGCAGCTCGAACGGGATGTCATGGTCCTCTATCTGGAAAACTATGACGCCACGCTCGCGCGCCTCCTGACTTCCGGCGTGGATTTGTGGCTCAACACGCCCCAGCGGCCGCTCGAAGCGTCTGGGACGTCCGGCATGAAGGCGGCGCACAACGGCGTGCCGAGTCTGAGCGTTTTGGACGGATGGTGGCTGGAGGGCCACATCGAAGGCGTGACGGGATGGTCGATCGGCGCTCGAACAATGACGCAAGAAATCGATCAGACTGAGGAGGCGCGAGAGCTGTATCAGAAGCTGCGGTGGACGATCATGCCAATGTACTACCAGTCGCGGGATCGCTGGATCGATGTCATGCGGCACACCATCGCCTTTAACGCCTCCTTCTTCAATACGCACCGCATGGTGCAGCAGTACGCTGCCCATGCCTATGTGTAAAAGTGAACGCCTACGTCGATCGTCTGTCGGTGCGACCGAGGAGCATTCCCATGAATAATCTACGACGGCTCGTTCTTGTCGCCTTTCTCGCGGTGCTAGGATTTTTCCTCCTCACGGAACACCGAGCGCATGTGTTTGGGGTACTCCCCTATCTTTTCCTCTTCGCCTGTCCACTCTTCCATCTTCTCCTGCACAGACGGCACGGGAGCCATACCCCGGATGACCAACCCGGCGAGAAACAGGATCGTCCACCAGTACATACGGGAGGACACTCCCGTGGATGAAGAACCAGCCTATGGGCTGTGGTCGTTAGTCGTCATGAATGCCCTCGTGTTTATTCTTTTCGCGTTCAGTTTTACCCGTCCGCGAACGTCACGAGATTGGCGATCGCTGAGCGCTTTCTCGGCATTTATCGTGGCCCTGTTTGTGGAGATGTACGGATTCCCCTTGACCATCTATCTGCTCTCCGGATGGTTGGGAAGTCGATATCCTGAAGTGAATCTCTTGTCCCACGAAACCGGGCATCTCTGGCATACCCTCCTGGGAATGAAGAGCCATGCGCATAGCGACCCCTGGCACATTTTCAGTGAGGTGCTGATCTTCGGAGGGTTCTTTCTCCTGGCAGCTTCGTGGGAAGTCTTGTATCGAGCGCAGCGAACTCAGACGTTGGCCACAACAGGACCCTATGCCTGGATAAGACATCCGCAGTATGCCGCCTTCATCGTGATCATGTTCGGTTTTCTCCTACAGTGGCCGACCATACCCACCTTGCTCATGTTCCCCGTGCTCGTGACGATGTATGTCCGTCTCGCGCACAAAGAGGAGGCGGAAATCCGTGCAGAATTCGGGGAAGTCTATGATCGCTATGCGGAAGCGACACCCGCATTTTTCCCGCGAGGGAGGAAGCAGACACCAGAACAGATTGGCGAACGGCGGGACAGTTGATGTGTTGATCATCAAAGCCAGTAGTTGTACAGCACGATGAAGCGGGATAGAGCAGGAGAGTTGCTGACCATGGTGATCTGGCATCTTACCTCAGACACACCGCGGTTTCCGTTTCACGTCAGCGCGGGGGAGAACGTCAACCTTCAGTTCGGAACGTGGCCCATTGAAGAGGGCCAGCAAACCTGGATCGATATTCGAGTCGTGCGTCTCGACGGGACAGAGGAAACGGAGCACAGCGACGGCACGTGGAACTTCAATCTTGCCCCCAACAGCTATTGGTTCATCAATATGGGGCCGTTTCGTGACGGAGATCGAGTGGAATATCGGGTGCACGGTCGTTCGCCGGCCGGCTCCTGTGACGCAGGCACCTTTACGTTCCAGGTTGGCCCCAAGATTTATCTCGCAATTCTCTGGCACCAGCACCAACCCATGTACAAAAATCTTGTGGCGAAGCAGCAACGCGGCGCCTACCGTTTCCCTTGGGTTCGACTGCACGCGTTGCGGGACTACTATGCGATGGCCGCCCTGTTGGAGCGTTACCCGCAGGTCCATCTGACGATCAACCTCACACCGGTCCTCTTGTGGCAATTAGAGGACTATGCCGAGCGAGGGGCGACCGACCGCGCCCTGGATCTCACGCTCGCGCCAGTCGGTCAGCTCTCGGCGACCGAGCAGGAGGAGATCATCGAGACCTTCTTCGAAGCCGACTGGCACAGCCAGATCTATCCGTGGCCACGATATCGGGAACTCTTCGAGCAGCGCCTGAACGGGAAGACGTTCACCACCGAGGATCTGACCGATCTCCAAATGTGGTTCAACCTGGCCTGGTTCGCGCCAGAGTTCCAGGAGGGAGACGTCCAACTTCCTGATGGGTCCGTCATCTCCGTCCGGGGTCTCATCGAAAAGAACTACGGCTACACGCAACGTGAGATCGCGGATATGGCGCAGCTGCAGCGCAAGATCCTCACGAATGTGGTGGCCATTCATCGGGATCTTCAGGATCGCGGGCAATTGGAGATTTCTACAACCCCGTTCTACCATCCGATCCTCCCCCTGCTCGTGGATACAGATCTGGCGACCATCGACCGTCCGGGAGCGGTGCATCCCGCACGCTTTGCCCGGCCCGAAGATGCAGCGGTCCAGGTGCAGCGCGCTGCCCAGTTTTACCGGAAACGTTTCGGTCGTGCACCCTCAGGCATGTGGCCAGCTGAAGGTGCCGTGGGCCAGTCGGTGATTTCCTTTTTTGCCCAAGAGGGCATCCAGTGGATCGCAACCGATCGCGGCGTGCTGGAGCGGTCCGGTCAGTATGGCTACAATGTCCAAGATCCGAATGTCCTGGCGAAAGCCTATCGGGCAGAGGAGGAGCTCGGCCGTAGCGTGGCCGTGTTCTTCCGGGATACGGAACTCTCGGATCACATCGGGTTCCACTATCAGCGATACGCTGACGCCCATGCCGCGGCGGCAGACTTTCTCCGCGCAGTCAAGGAACGATTTGCCTGGCGCGTGGATAATCCTAATAACCGGATTGTGACCGTGGCGCTCGATGGGGAGAATCCCTGGGGGGCGTATCCACAGCAAGGGCGACCCTTCCTGCACGCCCTCTATTCCGCACTTGCCGCCGATCCCGAAATCCGGACCGTCACGTTTCGTGAGTATCTGGAAGGGAACACTGCGCGCCGGGTGCCCGCTCATCCACTAGCAACACTGACGAAAGTCTACGATCTCTTCCATGCGAGCTGGATCGACGAGAACGGAT
>JBBIKN010000086.1:0-14267 GCA_037445435.1 Nitrospira sp.
TAGCCTCGCCTATGAAAAAGCTAGGGCCGGATGGCTTCGAGCCGGTGCTACTTTTTTCGGTACACATTGAGCCCGACCTTCTCTTGTCGATTCGGAATGGTTACGTTCCCTTCTGTCGAAGCGATGATGATGGTCTTACCGGTTGAAGAGGGACCGAATTCCTTCGAGAGATCCACTCGGACCGTCAATACTGTTCCCTCGACGCTCATCTCCACGTTTTTCATGATCGTCTCCTCCCAATACTGTGATGTTGATCCATTGTCTGCAGTCGTGGTGAGAGTGAAGGAAGCCGATGCCGTGGGGCTGTCAAATCCTGCAGTTCTCTCCACCTGCAGTTCTCTCCACCTGTGAACGAGGCGGTCATATCGAGAGCATCAAGTTAATGAGAGAAGTTCGTGCTTGCCAGTCGTTTTGCCACATTCTGTAAATGCTTGTGGGCATCATGACCTTGGAAACTGAACGTCAGCACAAAGCCGGAGCATTGCGTGTAACCGGTGCCGCCAGGGCCTTTACCGTTTCGAAAATCACCGACGACCATGTCCCCTCCTGTGCAAACCGGGAATGCCGCTCGCTTGAACGCCGGGTTCAGCAAGTACATCTCCATCATCTGTTTGGTCCCTGCCGCTGTTTCGCTCTGTTGATCAAGGTGCACATACACCGACAGTGCTTGACCGTTAAGCCATTGCCAGGCGCAACCCTCACCAGTTCCCATCCGAGACTGGACGGCAGATAACGAGGGAGATGCGAGCAAACTACAGACTTGAGCTGCCATAGGGCTGTCTGCGTGGGCGGGCAATGCCCAAAGTAATCCACAGATAGCGATGACATCTCTCCGATTCAAGTTGCGCCCTCCTACAGGAGTATCACTACGACAGGGATGGGTTGCGTCGTACCGCAAGCAGTCACGTTGATTCTGGATACTGACGGCGAATTGTATTCCCGGCGCTTCGGCTATTCAATGGCCTGGAGCCGGCGACAGTGAAGGAGGTAGGGTTCCTCTCTGGCGCGGAATCATCGTGACGGGTTCGTTTCGACCTTCGTTGTTGCGTATGTCGGTTATGCGTAAAATGACCTCATGCGGTCGTAATCCCCAGCTCTCAAATGTGACGTGGATTGCTGAATTTTCCTCTGTGCGGGGCGTGATTAAACCTTTTCCGGATTCAAGATCGTAGCCTTTCACCCGACGATAGCCGCCGGCGGGTATGTACTCATAGACGAGCGTTCGACCATCGGTCGTCCAATGGAATGCCACCATATCTCCTTCCGTAATGACATCAATTTCCCTTACCTTCATCGTGGCAAGATCCAACAGGCCTACGAGCACGTGATGATCCGCCGTGGAAAACGCTGCGTGCCGTCCGTCCGGCGAAACGCGAACCAGCTCGAATCGTTGAGGGTGGTAGGAAAGACCTGGTGCAAGCGACGATTCGGTCGGCAAATTGTTAAGGAGAAGTTGAGAAAGTGTCTCTCGATTGGAGGGACGCACCAAGATGGCTTGTCGGTCGAGCGTCAGCTGCACGGAGTGATAAGCCGAGGGGGGCTGCGTACTGCAAGCCAGGAGGAGGCCTCCGACTAACAGAAATCCAAGCATGTGAGTGTCTCGGTCTTAGAGCCCGGGAATCGGCTGCTCCGTCGCTCCGGCCCAGAAGTAATTGCCATGGGAGTCTTTATACCAATGAGCGTTCCCGTTGACGGTCATCCCGTTGCTGGTCCAACCTCGATACTTGAGTTTCCGTCCCTTTTTAATTGTCCGGATCACCGCTGTGGCAGTCGTAGGGGCCAGTTTACGAATGTTCAAATCGACGCGCGCTTTCACAATACCTGATTTTCTAATGAAGTTGAACGTGGCTGGATTACGCTGGAACTCATTGGCCATCTCGACAAGCTTGTCGAGATCGGCTTCGAATCCCGGGCATGTCTTATCCGAACGGATTTCTCGATGGCCGATGATATGATCGCGGTCGCAGGGGATAGCCCATCGTCGGCAAATCTCATCGATCAACCGGGCGCTGGCTTCGTACAGCGCCTCGGACCAAGGCGTATCGGCTCGTCCTTCATGCTCGATGCCGATCGTATACCAGTTTGGATTGACATCGAGCTTCAACAATCGCCAGGTCGGGGAGACGATGCGGCCCGCGTGCCAAGCTCGATCGCTCTCACCGACATACTGATGGATCTCTCCGTCTTTCCCGATGCCGTAGTGGGCGGAGACCCCGGACTCCTCGTTTGAAAACCACGCGTCGGTGCCCTTGAGCGTGCCTTCCATGATGTGGATCACGATCGCCTCGGGCCTGAATCCCTCCCGCCCTTTGTCTTTGTTAGGACTCCCAATCCACCGAGTCGTCATTAGTCCCCTCCCGGAAAGCTCTTGATAGAGGATTAGTCGGATCCCGCTTTCTGTCTCACGGTTCAGGCAGGCATGGCACGATCCAGCTATAAGTCAACGCGCCCCCGTGAATCTATATGTCTATGTCAATCCATGCAGGGTCGTGGTCACTGCCATCTCCGGCATGTTTCGTACGTCGGTCAATCGTAGGATTCAAGAATCTCCCGGCGAGAGACGGGCTGACCCAGATATGATCGAAGAGTTCATAACGAGGAAACTCTTGTCCCGTTGGGTTAAAGCGATGTGTCCATGCCTTTGATTGGGGGCCAGGTCCCTGACCGGGGGTCTCTGCTTTCGCAGGTCTCGTTTCCGAGGGGTTCTCAAGCGAGTTGACAAGCGGTTGGTTGTTGACCGTCAGCATGGGCGCAAGAAATTCAGAATCAGGGGGATCGTTCATATCGCCAGTCAAGATGAACCGACCATTTGGCCTCTCCATTCGGCTTACAATACGTGAAATCATCTCGGCCTGTCTTTTGCGCGAATTGTTGGCATCGATGGCGCCCTGCACCGGGTCTTCCCCAGGGGAAACAAAGTGGCTCTTCAAATGGGTATTGTACATCGTGAAGAGTTTGTTGCCGTTGTGGTGCAGGATTTCCACTTGAAGGAGATCTCGACTGAAGACGCGGCGATTTGGCACATCCGGGTGAACAGCCGTTTGGTGAGAAACAATGGTCCCGATCGGAAGCTTGGAAAGAATCCCCACATCGATGAGTCGCCGATCATTGCCCTCAACGAGTGCGACATGCGGATAGAGATTCTTCAGATGCTCCCGGTTAAATTGCCTGAGGATTTCGATATGCTCGACTTCCTGGACAGCAAGGACATCGGCATTGATCACCTCTATGATCCGCCTGGCGATCTCGCGCGTAGCCGCTGAATCCTTAGCCCGTACCAATCGCCCTGTAAACGTGCGCACTCTGAATTGACCTTGGTCAAACATGAGGCTAATGCCCCCTGTTGCTTCACTGGGAATGGCACTGACCTCTCCTTGGAAATTGAAACGAGAAAAAAGATTGTTGAGATTGAACGTTGCCACCCGAACCATCATTGTTCCTCCATCCTCTAGGCCTTTTGAATTGGGATAGATCGCGCGCACCTCATGTTTCAGTGTGGTGGGTTCAGATCTCTATCAGGATGTTGAAAAAGTCCTCCAGCTTCGTCTCACGTCGCTCAGAGGCTCACCGTACGAGACAAAGTACGCCTTGCCTCTTTGCTTGTTGCGGCCTTGCTGGAAGGCCTTTTTGAACATCCTGCGTGCTATTCTGACTCTGTCGGTGACCTTCGAGGTCGAACGTGCACGAGTGTCAAAAGAATGTTTCAACAGGCAGCTAGGGTCGCAGCTTCTCGTATCCCTCTTGGATTAACATCTCCGCGATGTTCTGTTCGTTCACAAACACATCCGCGACGAGGCGATCGTAGACATCCCGGCCACGTGGGACGATACGGATCGAACCGCTGCGCAGGAGTTCCTCCAGCCGCCGCTTGGCCGCCGGGCCTTCGAGTTCGCTCAGTTCCGGTGTGTCGATGCCGCGGAGTCTGATGCGCTCACCTCCAACACGAAGCGTATCCCCATCGATTGCTCGCACCTGTAGCATGCTCAGGACTCTCAACTCATGTCTCGACCGTGCTCGGAGAGTGGAAAGCCGAAATTGCTTGTGGGCAGGGCCGAGTTTGTATCGTCCTTTCGGGTAGCGCTGTGGTCGGCTATCCGGTGGGCGTTTGTGTCGAGGCTGCTTGTATGTAGGGAGGCGATCCGATTGTTCTTCATTCGGCGATGGATACCAACAGAGGTCACACTGCTGATTGAGGGTGGAGCCGAGGTTGGATTTCTGCAGAGGTTCTGCCGAGGCGTCGGGTGGTGATGGGAAAATCCACACAAAGCAGATAAACAACCAGGCTGTAATCGTTGTGGGGTGTGGCTTCATGGCCTATCTGCGTACGCACGTGTCGTGCCAGATTCGATCAATTGACAATGCGCGAAACGGCGTGCTGCAATGGGTTCGTATCTTGTCGTTCGTGAAACGTATCTCGTTGAGGTACAGCTGCATTTGCGAGATGCGAACGACGGTTCATGATTCACGGAGGTTGATGTCATGGATATGATGGGACGTGTGGGGCTGGTTGAAATCCCTGTCTTGATCGCTCCCGATCAAAAGGCTTGGATGGATCGCATGATTAAGGAAGGGAAAATAGCCATCCCTCCAGGTGGGACATTGGAAAAAGGTTCGCTCTATTCAATGTTTATCCGCATGCTGCTTCATAACGCGATGGAAGAACAGAAGCGGCAGGAGGCACTGGAGGCGGAAGACGAGGACGACGAATAGCAGACTGATGAACCAGACAATGACGGCGGGTGCAACCAGCCTCTGCTTCGCCTTTAAGACACAGGGCGCTCACCAACTCGCGCCCGTCCGCAAACGTGACGCTCATATTCTTCGCGTCGTGGACCTCGCCGGACAGCCGTTTTGATCTGCCTGTGAAGCAGCATATTCGTGAAGCGCAACAATATCCTTGGCGGTTCGCTGTATCTAAATTGATACCATTCGTATCTTGTAAGATACAGAATATCCGCGTCGAAAGGATGCCATTAGAGTTTTTTGAAGGCGGCGTGCGCGGCGCGGAAGGTCTTTTCGATGTCTCGTGTGCTGTGGGCCGTAGAGAGAAAGGCGGCTTCGAATTGGGATGGGGCGAGATAGACGCCCTGCTCCAGCATAGCGTGAAAAAACTGACCGTATCGCTTCGTGTCGGACTGTTTCGCCGTATTCCAGTCCACAACAGGACCCGAAGTAAAGAATGTCGTGAGCATCGACCCGACTCGTGTCTGGGCCACGGGAATTCCGGCCTTCTTTGCAGCCTCGCCGATTCCCTTAGCCAGGGCCACTGATCGCTCTTCGAGTTTCTTGTAAACTCCCTTCACCCGCAACTGCTTGAGGGTGGCCAATCCCGCGGATACAGCCAGCGGATTACCGGAAAGAGTTCCGGCCTGATACACCGGCCCAACCGGTGCGATGAGATCCATGATCTCTTTTCGCCCGCCGTAGGCACCGACCGGTAATCCACCACCGATGATCTTCCCCAGAACGGTGAGGTCCGGGGTAATGCCGTAGAGCTCCTGCGCCCCTCCATAACTCACGCGGAACCCCGAGATGACCTCGTCGAAAATCAAAAGGATATTGTGATCGCTGGTCAGCTGCCGCAGTGCCGCGAGGAAGTCCGGAGCCGGAGGGACGACTCCCATATTCCCCGCAATCGGCTCCACGATGATGCAGGCGAGCTGATCTCGGTTGGCTTTGATCAGTTGCTGGACCGTCCGAATATCGTTATAGGGAGCGGTGAGCGTATGTTTGGCAAAGTCTTCCGGTACGCCCGGTGAATCAGGAATTCCTAATGTCGCCAGCCCTGACCCCGCTTTCGCCAGCAGGTAATCGCCATGCCCATGGTAACAACCTTCGAACTTCATGACCCCTGACCGCTTGGTATATCCGCGCGCCACTCGGATGGCGCTCATGACGGCTTCGGTGCCTGAGCTGACAAGCCGGACCTTCTCCATGGAAGGGAAGGCGTTCCGTATTTCTCGGGCCAGCGATACTTCCGACTCTGTCGGCGCTCCGTAACTCGTGCCTCGTCCAGCGGCGCTCTTAATCGCGCTGATCACAGCGGAAGGAGCGTGACCTAAAATCATCGGCCCCCACGACAGCACATAGTCGATATAGACGTTGTGATCCACATCATAGAGCCGCGATCCTTTCGCCCGTGCGATAAAGCGCGGTTGTCCGCCGACCGAGCGAAAGGCGCGGACGGGACTGTTGACGCCACCGGGAATGAGTTGTTGAGCCTCGGCAAAGAGCTTGGCAGAGCGGGATGTTTTCATAACGGGGGCGCACCCTATCATGCAGGGCGAGAGCCGGTCAAGAAACTCATTGTTGTGCGGTCTGTTCGGAAGAGCGCCGTTGGAGGTCAAAAAACGTCGGTAGGAGATACGGTTCTATCGATACAGCTACGACGAAGGCTCTAAAAAATGACATGAAGTCAAAATTCTCTTTTGTTTTCGTTTCGAGCGCTGGTTTTGCGTGACGGCGCGATTCTTGCTGTAACCCATGATCAGAAAAGCGAGACGAATATGCAAGTCATCTGCTCCTGGTGCCGTGGAGAAGGTCGTGTGGGACTCGTCGGAGAAAAGCCTCCATTTGAAGATCACAGAGAGACGCATAGTATCTGCATTGAGCATGAGAGGGCTGTGCGAGCTCGATGGACCTCCTGTCAACGAGGTGCCGATTCATGTCGAAGGTCTGGAGAGAGCCAGAAAGATCAGCCTTCGTGTATTCGCCGCGTCGTGCGATCCATCGTACGGTTCTATGTCGGCTTGAGGGGTATTGTGCCGAAGAGTCGCGTCTCATTTTTCTCCGTAGCGGTGTTATTTCTTAGCCCGCTTCGATGAACGATCCGGACCGGAATTCGTCTTAGGTGGCTTCGACCCGGTAGCGGAGAATTCCTTCAGCTCCCAGTGCTCCCGCTTCGGTTTGTCTTGCTCGGCAATGATAAAAACTACGTGGAATGGGGCACGCCGACCGTCGGCGGTGTGTCCCTTGCTCCAGGCTTCGCCGGCGTCGTCGAGGACTTCCAGCAGTGTTTCGTACTCTTCTTCGTCATCAGGAAGCACGGTGTGTGAGTCGGTAATGAGTAAGATGTACCCTTTGGCTGGAAGCCATTCCAAATCTGCCAGACACTCTTCGAGGGCGTCCCAGTTATGTCCGAAATAATCCGGAAAAGCGAGTGCCCGTGCGAACTCATTGAAGAGACCCGATGGAGTTCGACATTTCTTTCCCTGGATGGTGCGCATTGCAAATCCCGGCGGCGTTTTCACCCATGCCGAAGCCGAGGTTCTTCGAGGGACGACAAGAAGAGCAGACCAAGGAGGAGTGGGATTGCACAAATGAGTCTGTAGTGTAGGATTTCCCGCCATAAAGATGTTCGTCTGTTAGTTAAGAGGGACAAAGGTTCGGTAGTGGTCTCCGGTGTAATAGGCTTTACCGGTTCGCTGTTCAATGACGATTCGTTCGGCATCGCGCCGGCGGCCTCGTATCTTGGGATTGACATCATACTCCCGATAGTAGCCCCGTGGAAGACGCCGCTCTCGGTTCTGGAAGTCGCGTCCTCCAACATAGCCAGGGGGTGGCGTCCCACCTCGGCCTTCGAGTTGTTTGAGCAGGTCGTAGGCTTTCTGTGGAGGTGTTGTCCGCCACGACGGCCGTTCGATTTGCCCAGGCGAGGTGATGGAGGTGATGATGGTGTCGGTCTGGAAAGTTCTGTCGCCGAGTTCGGCAGCGGTAAGTGAGACCGAGGATACCGGACTGAACGTGCACAGTAGGCCGATAAGAAGACTGATAAGCCGAGTTTGGCTTTGTCGAGAGGTGAACACAGGTTCTTCTGCCTTGACAAGACGCTGACCAAGCGACCGTAGCATTCCTTTTCCAAGAAGGTCAAACAACGCAGCACTCACTGTCTCGTTACCTGGATGTCTCTAGGCTCGTTTGCTAGAATGAGGCGGCTGATGTGTGCACCAGAAAACGCAGGGGGCTGGACGTATGTCCAAGGGCTATCGTTGGGAACCTAGACGCAGAGTCTAGGATCCATCCGGTTAGACGCGTGAATCCTTTACCCAAGTCCTTCGTCCATTACCTTGTCGCTTCGGTTATCCTTGCTCTATCCGTCCCTTCGAACGCACAACTGAATCCGAGCGGTTCGATGAGGCGGTCTCCGGTGGAAGTCGTGAAGCGGTATGTTCTTTTAGATCGGAAGGGAGCTCGTTTAGACGCCCCCTCATTCGACACTGTGGTTCCCTATATCGATTGGAGAGAAGAACCGGCATGGGGCCGTATCGTCGTCGTCCAGGAAACAACCGTCCCGGAGGACTATCGCAAGTGGGAGATCCTCAACAACCTGGAAGTGATCATCCCGGTCACATTTCACGTGCGCGGAGCGGTCTATCTGGAAACGGCCACCTTCGTGCCTGAGGAAACGACGGAAGAGGTTCGTTTCCATGTGAAAGTTGTGGGGAACTTCTGGCGCATCGTTTCGCCGGTCATTCCTCCTCATGTCGGACTGAAACGGATGGTGAGTTTTGCACGAGAGGCGCAAGCCCAGGAACAGGATGAAGCACAGCGGGTCATGCTTGCAGCCCTCATAGAATCTCTGCGAAAGGTTGAGTGATGGCTAAGATTCCGGTGGATCTCATCATTTTTGACTTGGACGGTACACTGATCGAATCAAAGTGGGACATCGCGCACTCCGTCAACTTCACTCTCGCCGAGCTGGGATTACCCGAACGCCCCATTGAAGAAATTTTCGGTTTTGTCGGCGACGGTGTGAAGCGATTGCTGCGTCTTGCCGTCGGAGAAGACAATCAGGTGAGATTCGAGGAAGCACTCAAGATCTTTCGTGGACACTATCTGGAACATTGTTTGGATCGGACCGTGTTTTACCCCGGCATCGAGCCGATGCTGGAATATTTCGCCCGTAAAGACAAGGCGATTGCGACCAACAAGTCGATCGAATACACCCGTGTGATCCTTAACGGTTTGGGCCCTCACCATTTCAGGTATATGGTCGGCGGGGACAACGGGTTTGGGCTCAAGCCGGAACCGGGGATGTTATTGCACATCATGGAAACAGCGGGTGTGCCGAAAGAACGGACGGTCCTCGTCGGGGACAGCACGAATGACATCAACGGAGGACATAATGCCGGCATTCGTGTCTGTGCCGTCGGGTATGGCATGGGGAATCGAGCGAAGATGGAAGCCTGTCAGCCCGATTGGTTCATCGAAAAACCGGAACAACTCATGGAGATTTTTGTATGACACATAGGCCAAGGTTGCGGTCGAGAGAAGATCTCATTCGCACACGAGGCAGGTTCCTGCTGTTTTGTCTGAGCCTCACTCTGGCGCTTAACCTCAACCTCGGCCTTCTCTTTGCGGCCACGCCGAACCTTGCTGAGCGCGTGATCGAGCATCGACTGGCAAACGGGTTGACCGTGCTGATGGTCGAACGACATCAAACACCGGTCGTCTCCACCAACATCACCTTCGCAGTGGGCGGGATCAATGAACAAGTCGGCCAAGCCGGTCTCGCGCATCTGTATGAGCATATGGCTTTCAAGGGCACCCGTGTGGTCGGTACGACAAACTATGAGAAAGAGAAACCCATTTTGGACGAACTTGCGCTGGTCGGGACCGAGTTCGACCAACGTCAGCGTGACCTGGCTGCCAAAGGATCTGCTGCGACGGCTGAAGAGCGAGCTGCGGTCGAATCACTCCAGAACCGTTTCGCCGAGCTCCAGGCTCAGGCCGCTCAGTACGTCGTCGGGAATGAAATGGCTCTGTTGTACCAGCGGCACGGCGGTGTGGGGCTCAACGCATCGACGGGCAAAGACGTGACGCGGTACATGATCAGTTTACCCTCCAATCGGCTGCCCTTGTGGGCGGCAATCGAGGCGGATCGAATGGCCAATCCTGTGTTGCGGGAATTCTATAAGGAACGCGGTGTCGTGATGGAAGAACGGCGTCTGCGGAACGACGATAGCCCGAACGGGCTGTTATTTGAAACCTTCACATCCGCGGCGTTCCGTGCCCACGGCTATGGGATCCCGACCATCGGATGGGCATCCGATATCATGTCCTTAACGCCGGCCGCCACGGAAGCCTTCTTCAAGACCCACTATGGTCCGGATCAAGCCACGATTGCTCTGGTGGGTGATATCAATCCCGAAGAAACGATTGCGTTGATCGAACAGACGTTTGGAAAAATCCCTGCAGCGCCGCCGCCACCGCCTTTGGTGACGGTCGAGCCGGAACAGCGAGGCGAACGACGAGTCGAAGTGGAGTTTGATGCCGAGCCGGCCATCGTGATCGGGTATCACAAACCGGGGTTGCGGCATCCGGATGACGAGGTATTCGACGTGATCGACGCGGTACTGAGTGATGGGCTCACCTCTCGCTTGCATCAAAAGTTGGTCCGCGAGAAGCGGCTGGCCGCCTCCGTCGGGTCGGATGCGAGCCATCCGGGGGTGCGGGCACCGAATCTCTTCATTGTGACGGCGACGCCGTTAGCTCCTCATACGGCCGCGGAGGTTGAAGCCGCCGTGTATGAAGAGCTGGAACGTCTGAAGCGTGAGCCGATCTCTCCCACGGAACTGGAAAAAGTGCTCAACAATTTGGATGCCGACTTGGTGCGAGGTCTTCGATCGAACAGTGGATTGGCTTCTCAACTGTCCCTCTATCAAGCGGTGGCCGGTGATTGGCGCTACATCTTGAAATCGCGTGACAATGTTGCGAAGGTCACGGCGGCTGATGTACAGCGAGTGGCGACGCAGTACTTTACCAAGTCGAATCGCACCGTCGCCGTCTTGGTGAAGAAAGGCACGGATAAAACCGTTACGGCGATTCCCATCGCGGAGGTGAGACCATGAGGCAGATGAGGGAGCGGAGGTTGGGTCAGAGGAGCTTTCGCGGGGCGGTGACGGTCCTCGGCATGCTGACGATACTGCCGGCGTCGGTTGTCGTGGCCCATTCTGCCGATCTGACGCTCGGTGATCCTAGAACCATGGTGTTCAAGCCGGTGGATTTTTCGCCACCGGAGCCGGAACGTATCGTCCTGGATAACGGTATGGTTGTCTATCTGCTGGAAGACCATGAATTACCGTTGGTGACCATCACGGCGACGATGCGAACAGGGAGTTGGCTTGATCCGGCCGATAAGATCGGACTGGCTGCCATGACCGGGACGGTGATGCGGACCGGTGGCGGTGGCGGTCTTTCCGCAGAGCAGGTTGATGCCGAACTGGAACAGTTCGCGGCCGATGTGAATATCGGGATCGGACGACAATCAGGGTCGGCGTCACTCGATGTCCTGAGCAAGGATGTGAATCGGGGGTTGGAGATCTTTGCCGGTCTCATTCGGACCCCCGCGTTCGATCCCGCCCGTGTCGAATTGGCCAGGTTGCAAGCTATCGAAGGGATCCGCCGCCGTCAGGATAATCCAGGCTCCATCGTCAGTCGGGAATTTGCCAAGATGCTCTATGGGGCCGATCATCCCAGCGCACGAGAAAGCTCGTTGGATTCCGTCAAACGGATCACCAGGGATGATCTCGTCGCGTTCCATCGCAACACCATTCATCCGAATGGGATGATTCTCGGTGTGACCGGTGACTTCAACGGAGAGGCGATGGTGGCCTCTCTGCGCAAGGCATTCGGAGATTGGCAAAAGGGAACCGTGCCGGAGCTGAGGATTCCAAACGTACCGGAAGCGGAGTTCTCGACGCCGGTTGTCCGGTTCGTCGGCAAAGATACCTCGCAGACCCATCTTCGGGTGGGACATCTCTCGATCAAGGAGAATGATCCCGACTACGTCGCCTTGGCCATCGCGAACGATATTTTGGGTGGGAGTTCGTTTCGTAGCCGCCTGTTCAACGATGTGCGAACGAAACGCGGACTGGCCTATTCCGTCGGCAGCCGGCTCAATACGGGGATGCATGACCAAGGAGTCTGGTTGATGCGGGCGGAAACCAAGTTGGTCTCCACGCAGGAAGTGATCGAGCGGTTCGTGGCGAATATCGAACGAATGCGCGCCGAGCCGGTGACCGATGCGGAACTGGCGGAGGCGAAGGAAGCGTATGTGAATTCGTTCGTGTTTTCCTTTTCCAGCCCTTCGGCGATCGTGAGCCGATTGATTGAGTTGGAGTACGATGGATTGCCGAAGGACTTTCTGCAACAGCTCCGCGCCAAGGTCGTGCGCTTGACCAAGGAAGACGTTTTAGCCGCGGCCAAGAAACATTTGCGCCCAGATCGATTGAAAATCGTGGCTGTCGGATCAGGGGAGGCGTTGCCGAAGGCGCTGGCGACGTTTGGGGACGTGAAGGAAATCAAGCTGAGTCCGGAAGGGTAAGGGACGCATGATGATGCAACTCAGCGTAACGATATTCGCCTCCCACGGGAAGTCTTTTATGCTGTAAAGCGCCATGCCCTTAGAAGACGACTTTTCCGACATACTGAAAAAAGCGCGCATCGGACAAGGCCTGTCGGTCGGCGATGTGGCCCGGATGACGGGGTTGCCCGGCGGGGACATTACGGCGCTGGAACGAGGCGATCAGCCGCGTGATCGTATGGAAGTGCGAGCACTGGCAAAGGCGTTGGGCCTGCGAGCTGGGCCGCTCGAACAAATCGCGATCGAGAAGTGGGAGCCGGTTGCCCAACAGATGCCACCATGGGTGGAACGAGTTCAAGGGTCCATTAACGGATACGGCGTGCAGGGATATATCCTGCATGATGAAGGTCAGGCGCTGTTGGTCGATACCGCTTACAACGCTCCTGCCATGCTCGATGTGCTTCGACGACAGGGGCTGCGCTTGATCGGCATTTGTCTGACGCATGGGCATGCGGACCATGCGGACGGGATCGACCAGATTTTGAAATATCGCGAAGTCCCGGTGTATCTGGGACCGGAGGATATCAGCCTATTAAGTTGGCGACCGCGGACGGATGTGCTGGTTGCTCCAATCGATGGATTTGCGATCAGCGTGGGACGGCGTACCGTCCGATGTGTGTTGACGCCGGGGCATACTCCGGGCGGCATTTGTTATTGTGTCGATGACCCACGACTGCCGGTTTGTTTTGTCGGTGATACCCTCTTTGCCGGATCGATCGGTCGGTCCAATCCCAGGGAGCTCTATTCGGCTCACCTCACTGCGGTTTGCAGCCGTGTCTTAACTCTCTCCCCCGACTATCGCCTCTTTCCTGGACACGGACCTGCCACAACCGTCGAGGAAGAGCTCGACCACAATCCATTTGCGACGATTCAATAGACAGGATGACATGAATGGATTGGGACGGCATGAGCATCGAGACCTTGAGAAGACGTATGTTCTTGATACCAGGGAAGAGCCGGGTCGAGAGATCATCGACGCGACGGAGACTGATGACGAGGGAGAGCCGTCGGTTTTTTCCAAGTGGACATTGCCGATCCTCCTCTTTCTCCTCACCGTTTTTACGACGCTGTGGGCGGGAGCCTACCAAACCTACAACGGTCCGGCACGCGGGCCGCTCAATTTTCTCCTGTCCTCTCCTGAGATGCTCTGGCGAGGCATCCCGTTTGCTGGTGCGCTGCTCTTTATCCTCACGACACACGAGTTGGGGCATTATGTGTTGTCTAAAATTCACCGCGTTCCGGCTTCCTTGCCGCTGTTTATTCCCGGGCCACCTCATTTCATCGGGACGTTCGGCGCCATCATCCGCATGCGGGGGCCGATTCTGAGTCGCCGTGCGTTGTTCGACATCGGCGTCGCCGGTCCCTTGGCAGGATTTGTGGTTGCCGTCGTGGCATTGATCGTTGGACTCAATCTGTCCACAGTCGTGGATCGAACCGCCACCTTTGGGTTACACCTCGGAGAACCCCTGCTGCTGCAGTTCATGTCGTGGGTGGTAATCGGACCGTTACCGCCGGAGGCTGACGTCGTGCTGCATCCCATCGGCTTTGCCGCCTGGTTCGGCCTCTTTGTGACGTCCCTGAATCTCCTTCCGATCGGGCAGCTCGACGGCGGCCATGTCGCCTATGCCTTGTGGGGCAGGCGACAAAGGGCCATGGCGCTCGCCTTTCTTCCAATTCTATTGATCTTGGGATTCGTCGGTTGGCCCGGTTGGTTTCTCTGGGCCTTCATGGCGGGACTGTGGGGAATCGGTCATCCTCCCGTCCTGGATCCTCATGTTCCGTTGGGTCGCAACCGGACGATCGTCGGATGGATTGCGTTTGCCGTGTTTGTGCTGACCTTTGCACCAGTCCCCTTTTCCTTCCACTAAGCGCTCCGGCTTCGCCGTTCACGCTCACACCATTC
>JBBIKN010000087.1:0-13805 GCA_037445435.1 Nitrospira sp.
GCTCCGTCGGAATCACTTCCGCCCAGGTAGGTGGAGTAGGCGAAGGCGCCAGTGGCCGTCATTTTGGTCACAAAGGCATCGTACTCACGTCCGAACACGGGCTGGCTCGCATGGAGGGTGGGAAAGTCCATGGAGGCGGTGTAGCCTGTCACATAGGCTTGGCTGTTCCCGTCCATCGCGATGCCATATCCTTCATCCAACTCACTGCCGCCCAGGTAGGTGGAGTAGGCCAGGGTGCCACTGGCCGTCAGTTTCGTCACGAAGGCATCGCCGAAGCCTCCTCCGTAAACGGCCTGGCTCGCATGGAGGGTCGGAAAGTTCCCAGAGGCAGTGTAGCCTGTCACATAGGCCTGGCCGCTCCCGTCCACCGCGATGCCACCTCCTACGTCGAAGTCACTGCCGCCCAGGTAGGTGGAGTAGAGCAAAACTGGGTCGATGACGATGGGTTTGGTGCGATCATAGGCCGCGAGCTGGATGCCGATGTGGGGAAGTGCCGAGTGCTGAGGACTGGGGATTGAGGATTGGACTCGGACCGCACATTGGCGGTCTGTCGCTCGACGATGTAGTGCCCGGCGACGAGGGTCTTGTGCCCATCCGGATCCAATTGATAGACGACCGGCTTCTGCACCCGCACGTCGCCCAGTTCAGTCGCAAGGAGGAGATCGCCGCTGGCGGCAAGGTGAAGAGCCGATGCCCCTTCGAATGCCAGTTTGATCTGACCCGGGTCGGCCCCCGGTGCCGCGATGAAGTCGTACTCCAATGTGCCTTGGTTCCCGTAGTAGGCGAGATCGATGCCGGGATAGGCCTCGTGGTACTGGACCTTGGCATAGGTCGGAATGTTGGTCCGCCACTTGGCCGGGTCATTGCCGATGAAGGAGTTGACGATCCCCGGGAGTGGTTCCTTGCCTTCCACGTTCGGCGTGGGATTCGCGCCTTCCAATTTCATCCGCACGACCGCCTGCTTGATCGTCGGCGGTTCCGGCCTGGCGGTCGGCTCGCCGCGCTCTCGCTGAGCCGTCTTCTTGGTCGGCTCCCGCTGTTGCAACACCAGGATCGATTCGGATGGCGTGAGAAACAGGCGGTAACCGGTGCCACGAGCCAGGAACCTGACTTGTTCATCCACTTGGCCCTGATTGGCCTCGAACTGGAGCGGCAGCTTCATCAGGGTCGCGATGACCTGATGTTTCGACAGGGCCGGTGTCGAGTTTGCCGCAGGCTCGGTTGCTTCAATACTGCCCACAGGGCCGAGGACTACGAATGTGAGGCTCAGCAGTCGCAGAGAGATGGGGTGATGCATGATGTGCCTCCTTCGTGCGGGATGGTGTGTATTCGAGTCGGAGGCCTGGTCGTGAGAGGCTCCTCACGATCGGATCGGCTCGCTTTTGGATGGAGGTCCAGATGATGGCGTGCATGAGTGGTGTGGTCTTCTGCGTGATCCGGGATCGGCGTAGCGCTGCGCATGGAACAAGGCGAGTGAAGGGATAGCATGGAGGCCGTGGTGTGAGAGAAGACGACCGATGCGGAGGTGGAGGGCCATACGACACCGCCGAATGGACAACGCGGCCCAGGGGCAACTACTTATACCTCCCGCTCATCGATGTCAAGATATTCGCGCGCCCTTTTCGGCGGGCTCAGGAGAGCTGTCGAATGTCTCAGAGGTGAACGATGATCACCGGAGTTTGGAATTTAAGGGGTACTCACCCACTGGGAATATTTTTCTCTGCGACCTGGTAGGAAAGTCCTAGTGCTCTCCTGTCGGGGGATGATGCCTTCCCTCATTGTTTCTTCTATCGGCTTTCAGTCCCACAATTTCCAAAGAAATTGGCTCTTTTCCAATGTCCGTTGGTACTTATTCCGCTGACATCTTGTCGGCGAACCTGGCATGAGGGTTGCTGAGTCTCTCTCGAGCAAAAAAGGAGTCGGAGCATGAATCGAGGTATCTATCCTATCTTATCCGGAGCGTTGGCCCATGAGCGGCGGATGCAAGTGTTTGCGAACAACATGGCCAATGTGAATACGGCTGGCTTCAAGCAGGATGAGCAGGCTTTCAAAGCTGTCCTTCCCAAGCCCCATGCGATGATTCCGGTCATCAATCATGCTGCGGGATTGGCCCAACAGATTATGGCCAGACCGCTGGGGGCGACGGAACGGGCCTTTGTGGCGCCGCACATGATGAAGACCACGTTTGAAGCGGGCCGTATCCGACTCACCGGCAATCCTCTGGATATTGCCATTCAAGGACCGGGGTTTTTCGAGGTCCAGACCCCGCAAGGACCTCGCTATAGCCGCAACGGTATGTTCTCGCTCGATCGTCAACGTCGGTTGATAAATGGGCTGGGCTATCCTGTGATCGGTACCAAGGGGGAGATTAAGATCCCCGCCGGTAAGCTGGAAGTCACGACGCAGGGCGACATCAAGGTGGACGACAAGACGGTGGCGACACTCAAGATTATGGAATTTCCGGAAGACGCGATGCCGCAGAAATCAGTAGATGGGCTCTTCTTCTCCGACAAAGGCACACTCGCCAAGCATCCGCAGGTCCAGGTCGGACACATCGAAGAGTCCAACGTCAATGCCATCGGCGAAATGGTGAAGATGATTCAGGGAATGCGTAACTATGAATCGACACAAAAGTTGATTCAGACGCTCGATCGAATGGCGGAAGTCGCTATCCAGGACGTCGGGCGGGTGGCGTAAGGACCTAGGCATTTTGTGAACCGAACGAGTACACAGGAGACATTCTATGATTCGCGCTATGTGGACAGCGGCGACCGGAATGACGGCTCAGCAGATCAACGTCGACACCGTCGCCCATAACCTCGCCAACGTCAACACCAACTCCTTTAAACGCAGCCGCGCTGAGTTCGCGGATCTGCTGTATCAGATTCAGCGACTTCCCGGCACGAACGCGTCCAACGTCGGAGTCTTTCCTGTCGGCATCCAGGTGGGTGCCGGCGTGCGACCGACGACAGTGGCCAAAGAGTGGCTTCAGGGAAATATGCGGCAAACCAACAATGAGTTGGATCTGGCGATCGATGGACCCGGGTTTTTTCAGGTATCCCGCCCCGATGGGACGATCATGTATACGAGAAACGGGTCGTTCAAGCGCGACAATGTGGGCAATGTCGTCACCGGCGACGGCGATCTCCTGAATCCCGTGATTACAATTCCGTCCGGCGCACTGAAGGTGGATATCGGTCAGGACGGCACGGTCTCCGTCTTGCTGCCAGGTGTTACTCAAGCTTCGCAAGTGGGGCAAATTCAGCTCACACGGTTCGACAATCCCTCCGGCTTGGTCGCCATGGGGAACAATCTCTTTATTGACAGCTTTGCGTCAGGACCTCCGACACAGGGGACCGGAGGCTTCACCACCGGATTCGGCACGATCCAGCAGGGATTCTTGGAAAGTTCGAATGTCAATCTCGCTGAAGAAATGGTCAATATGATCATTGCCCAGCGAAGTTATGAGATTAACTCCAAGACGATTCAGGCCTCCGACGAAATGATGGCCATTGCGAACAATCTCAGACGATAAGGAGTATCTCTTGTCTGGGTATCTACCAATCCTGATCCTGCTCCTTTCCTCCGGAATCCTCGATGTTCCGGCGGCCATTGCAGGGTCTAGTGGCGAGTCCCCTTCCGTCTCGTCGGTGTCTCGAGGTTCGATTCATCGGGCCGCCGACACCGGTAAGGCTGGTAAGGAACGAGTGGTCGTCAGTGAGGTCAATCCCGATCTGATTCGAAAGGCCATTCAGAAATACTTGACGGACGAGTGGGGGAGAAAGGTCAAGACGGTGCATGTGACGGTTCTGGAGCCGGCTGAGCCGGTAATAATCCCCGGCGGCACAGTGGAGTTGCAGGTCATTCCCAATGTAATGGAAGAAGGACTAGGACGACGTGTGTTTCATGTGGAGGCGGTGGTTAATGGCAAACCTCGAAAGACCATCCAGGTGATGGCCGATATTGTGGCGATGATCGACGCGGTCGTTGTTACCCGCTTTCTGAAGGCAGAAGAAGTGATCGATGCCGGTGACCTCAAGACCGTAGGCATGCGAGTTCATCAGATCAACCATCCCTTCGTTATAGATCAAAGTGAAGTCGTCGGAAAAAGTGCATCACGGCCGCTTCCAGCCGATACTCCGTTGCGTCCCGCATTCGTGAAGCTTCCGCTGGTGATCAAAAAGGGAGACCGAGTTCTCATTGAAGCACGGCGTGGGGGGCTATCGATTCGGGCTTATGGTGTGACGAAGTCGAGCGGACAGGTCGGGCAGACCGTCATGGTTTCCAATCTGGATTCCGGCAGGGAACTGAGAGCCAAAGTGGTCGCTCCGAGCCTCGTTGAAGTGGAGTTCTAACGATGCTGAAAAATTCCGCCAGCGGCGTTCTCGCATCACTCAGAGGCTCAACGTACCGAAGCGTACGCCTCGCCTCTTCTTTCGCTGCGGCCTTGCTGGGCGGACTTTTTGAGCATCCTGCGCAGCTGGTCTGTGTCATGCTGTTGCTCCAGGCCTGTTCGAGTCCACCTGATGTCTCGAGCAAGGTCGCTGTGTCTCCATTACCTCCACCGAAGACCGTCGGATCACTGTGGCAGGAAGAAAACGGGCGGGCCTATCTTTATGAGGATCTTCGTGCGATGCGCATCGGCGATATCCTCACGGTGAAGATTATCGAAAACCACAAAGGGTCGAAGTCTGCCGATACAGCGGCTCAACGTGAGTCCACGATCAAGAACAGTCTTGTCGGGAGTGCGATGGGGTATATCGGAATACCAGGGGTACGATTCAGCGATGAAACGAGACGGGGGATGGGAATTGACGCGAGCGCCACCAATAAATTCGGTGGGAAAGGCGCCACGAGTCGTGAGGGGACACTAACCGGGACCATCTCGGCCATCGTGACCGAAGTGCTCCCGAACGGGGATCTCCGTATCGAGGGTCGTCGCGAAGTGACGGTGAACAGTGAAAAGCAGCTGATGAGCATTGGCGGGATCGTGCGTCGTGTCGATGTCGATACCAAGAATACAGTGCTGTCATCCGCCATCGCCGACGCCAGGATCGAATATTCAGGCCTCGGGGTGCTCGACGACGTGCAGCGACCCGGGTGGTTCATCCGCATTCTCGATTGGGTCTATCCGTTCTGAGGAGGGAGTGTGTTATGGCGGCTCCGTTGAGACGCAAGACAGCTACGAGATGCATTCCCAAGCGACGTCCACTGAATCTTCGCACTCTGCAGATGATGGTGCAGAGTGGAGTCGTACGGAGGGCTGATTTTGACCCTCCCTCTTTCGGGAGCAGGACACGATTCCATGTGCTGGATGATATTGATCATGACTCGGCAAAAGAAATGGTCGCTGAACAGGGATGGCTGACGCGCCTTCTGCTTGGTCGAAAGGCCCAGCTGTCCCTTTCCAAACGTTCGTAGCGAGGATACGAACCACATATGTTTACACGACTGGCCCAAATCTTCAGTGCGCTGATATTGACCGGTGGTCTGTTGACGCCTTCCAGCGCCGATGCGGTCAGGATCAAGGATATCGGTGTGATTGAAGGGGTGCGCGAAAACCAGCTGATCGGGTACGGTTTGGTGGTTGGCCTCGACAGTACCGGGGACCGTGTGATCGGCGGACAGTTCACGATTCAGGCGATGATGTCCATGTTGAACAAGATGGGCGTGAATCTGGTGATCGACCCCATTCAGTTACTGACGAGAAATATCGCCTCGGTGATGGTGACGGCCAAGCTTCCTCCCTTCTCGAAACCGGGGATGACGTTGGATGCAGTCGTGTCGTCGATGGCGAACGCCAAGAGCTTGCAAGGCGGTACGCTGCTGCTCACGCCGTTGAAAGCAGCCAACCAACAAGTGTTTGCGGTCGCGCAGGGACCCGTCTCAATCGGCGGTTTTCTTGGCGGGACGGGAGGGGCCGGAGGGGCGACGGTGGCCAAGAATCATCAGGCGGCCGGTGTGGTTCCCGGGGGAGCCATCATCGAGAAGGAGCTGCCTGTCAACATCGACTCATGGGAAACGGTTTCCGTACTCCTACGGCAACCTGATTTCACGACTGCCATCAGGACTGCCGAAGCCATTGAAAGTGCCTTCGGAAAAGGCAGTGCATTGGCCGTGAATGCCGGATCTGTCAAAGCCACGATTCCTCAAGCGTTCCAAGGCCGCGTCGTCGAATATATCGCCTCGATCGAAGGACTCGATGTGACCGTCGATTCTGTCGCGAAAGTCGTCGTCAATGAACGGACCGGAACAGTGGTGTTGGGAGAACATGTACGGATTTCAACATGCGCCATCTCTCACGGCAATCTCACGATCTCCGTAAAAAACACGTTGAACGTATCGCAGCCGCCGGCGCCGCTCATCGGCTCTTCTGCGGGACAGACGACCGTCACGCCGGACGTGCAGACGGAAATAAAGGAACAGGAATCAAGACTCATGGTGGTGGATGAAACAGTGACACTGGGAGAGGTCGTGCGGGCTCTCAATGCGGTGGGAGTGACGCCGCGTGACCTTGTCGCAATACTCTCGGCTCTCAGGTCGGCTGGAGCACTTCAAGCTAACCTTGAAATAATTTAAATAGGTCATTAATAGATATGGCCAATATAGAAAAATACGGAAGTCATTCTGTCCTATCTACACCATCATTCCATGTAGATCCTGGACTATCCCTACGCTCTGGTTACCCCGGCTCTCACGTGAATTCCTCAAAATCACAGGACGTTGCTGAAGCACGTCAACAGATGGTCCAAGCTGGGCGGCAGTTTGAGGCCTATTTTCTCTCCTATTTACTCAAGGTTATGAGGGAAACGGTTCCTGAGGGAACCATTGCCAATAAACACGGGGCTTATTTTTACTCATTTTATGATGAAGAAATCGGGAAGCGGGCTGCAGAATCGGGGGGAATAGGTATCGCCAAGATGGTCCAGGACTATGCGCAACGATTCTTTTCGTCACCTTCCCCGGAGCACTCAAGTTCTACTGGATAGGAACCGATAAGAAGCTCGACCGGGGTATAGTCTATAGGTCTCTCAGAAATTGCTGAGAGAAAGAGCTGGGGAAGGAGCGGTGATATGCAGATTTCAGGTCATGGGAAGGTAGATTATCTCGCAAAGCTATTGCTCGGGGTGCAGGAGCCTGAGAGTTCGGAGGAACGTAAAGCGGCTGTCCGCACTCAGGTGGGTAAGGATGAAGTTCAGATTTCCGCCCGAGCGAAGGAGCTTCAACGAATTCAGGACCTGGCCAATCAGCCTGATCCTGAGCGGACTGAACATGTGGAGCGCATCAGGCGTGCTCTTGACAGCGGCACGTACGATGTCAGCGGTCGTGCGGTGGGAGATGCCGTCATTAAGCAGGTCCTGACCGACCACATACTCTGATCGTCTACAACCAGCGTAGGTACGATAGTAATGAACGGGCCTCCGATCTGGCCCATGGATGGGCAGGTTGCCGATCGTGAATGCCTCAATCCCTCTCGATCAGATAACCCATATCCTCCAGATAACCCATATCCTCGCCCGTGAATCAGCTCAGTGCGATCTCCTCGCACAAAACATCATTCAAGAACGCGAAGCCATCAAGCGTATGGCGCTCCACGAGTTCGTGTCGATCAATCAATCCAGGATCTCCATCCTCGAGTGCCTTCGTAGTTTGAAGGAAGAACTGAATACGTTGGTGGACGACTTCGCCAATACGTATCACATGCCCAAAGTTGGTCGAACGCTCGCCGAAATCCTGCACCGGGCTCAAAGCCCACAGGCTGGAATCATTCTGCAGCAGTATGAGCGGCTTGCGGAAAAGGCTCGCGTCGTGAAGCAAGATATCGCGGTCAATCAGTTGTTGGTTAAGAATGTGCAATCGTTTCTCGTGCGGGCGATGGAAGCGCACTGCCAACCGCCGCTCGGGGACGACCTCTATTCCGTGGCGGGCAGTCGGAACAATAGCTGCATGCCGGCTGCGTTAATCAGACGGCGGGGGTGATGATCGATGAGTCTGAACGGACTGCTGGACATTGCAAAGACCGCTCTCTTCACAGCTCAACAGGCGTTGACCGTTACGGGCCACAATATCAGTAACGTCAACACGCCAGGTTTTTCCCGGCAAGACATCATCCTCACAGAAGAACGACCTGTGAACGGCAGCCCCGGTCAAGTCGGTACCGGCGTCAAGATCGAGCAAATCAGGCGGGCAGTGGACGTCTTTCTGAACCGGGAGCTGACGGCGTCCCATGAGGATCTTGGGCAATTCAGCGTCGCACGGGATGAGCTGCACCGGTTGGAAAATCTGTTCGGAGATGCTCGAGGACAGGGACTAGCGACACAACTCAACGAGTTTTTTAAGGCGCTCCAGGATGCGACCACGACGCCTTCCCAGGTCACCTCACGCTCCGTGGTCTTGGGAAAGGCCTCGACGTTGGCAAAAACATTCCACCAAATCAATGCGGATTTGATCGATACCCGTCGAGCCATCGATGTGCAAATCGGTGTGACCATCACTGAAATCAACAACCTCACGAAAAGCATTGCCGAGTTCAATACCCAGATCAAAATCGCAGAAGTCACCGGTCAGAATGCCAACGATCTCCGTGACCAGCGAGACCTCGCAATCAATGAGCTCGCCGGACGGATTGAGGTACAGACTCTGGAGCGTCCAGACGGCACGGTGTCGGTCTTCACGGGTCGCGGACTCGTATTGGTTGAGCAGGAAACGACACGCAACTTGGTCGGGGTTGAATCGCAAGACAACCAAAGTCTGCTGGATATTGGGTACGATACCGGAGGGGCTCAACCAAGTATCATTAACGGCTTGATCACGAGCGGGAAGCTTCGTGGGCTCTTGGATGTCAGAGATCAAACGATTCCTTCCGTGCACCAGGGAATCGACGCGCTGGCCGGATCTCTTGTCAATGAGGTGAACCAAATTCACCGCCTAGGGTACGGCCTCGATGGTTCCACCGGTCAGGACTTCTTTTCCGGGCTATCAGTGACAACTCAAACGCCCACCAGGAACGTGGGGTCCGGCTCAATCGGCAACGGAGCGGTGACTGCGCCAAGACTCCTGACCTTCCATGACTATGAGATCAGGTTCAGTGGGGCTAACAGTTATTCGGTGGTCGATGCCACAGCGGGGACCGGTATTAAAGGGAATTACACTGGAACGGCCATCGTTCCACCGACCGTGGATACACCGTTGAACATCGTCACCGGGGTGAACGATACCTTGGTTGTGTCGGTGGACGGAACGACATCAGGAACGATTACGCTCACCGGCACCGGATCTCCGGGGCAGCCCTATACGTCCGGTGCTGCGCTGGCAGCGGAACTGCAGAGTAAAATTAACGCGGACGCGACTCTTGCCGCGGCCGGCCGTCAGGTCACGGTCAGTTTCGACAGTACCACCAACCGGTTGGTACTGCGGTCCAATTCCGTCGGGGGTGCGAGTTCTGTGGACGTGACCGGGGGAACGGCACGAGCAGGGTTTGGATTGTCCGCCGGAACCAGCACTGCGGCGTCCGGCCTCTACAGCGGTCCCCAAACGTTTCATGTTGACGGAATCGCCGTGACGGTATCTGGAGCACCGGCTGCCAACGATGTTCTGAACTTCAACGCTCGTGAGAATGCCGCAAGAGATCTCGCCGTTGCTGTCTCCGATCCGGCACGAATCGCACTTTCATCGACTAGGGCGGGTGTCCCCGGGAACAATCAAAACGGATTGGCGCTGGTTGCCGTTCAGTCTAAAGCTATTACCAGCTTGGGTAATACCACACTCCATGACGCCTATCGCAAAACCGCAACCGACCTTGGAGTGGCTTCTCAAGGGGCGAGTCGGCGCCTTGATGCGGCAGAAATCCGTCACGAACAGCTGCAAAATTTTCGCGCCCAAGTATCCGGGGTCTCGCTCGATGAGGAATTGGTCAATCTGCTCAAATATCAGCGGGCATTTGAAGCCTCGTCGCGCATGATCGTCGTCGCTGATGAAATGATGTCGACGTTGATTTCGCTCAAACGATAGGCGAAGGAGCGTGCTATGCGCGTGACCGAACAACAGGTCTTTGGGGTTCTCGTCAGCAGCTATCAACGGGCTCGATTCAGAGCGTTGCGATTGCAGGAACATCTTGCGACCGGGAAACAGGTCTTGCAGCCTTCCGACGACCCCGGTCGTTTCCATCGGATCGTCGGAGAGAAAACGACGTTGGCAAAACTTGAACAGCGTCTTCGGAATGTCTCAACTGCCACCACGCGTGTGGACTTAGCCGACACCGCGCTCCAAGGTACGACGGCGGCGATCTCTCGTATCAGACAGTTGGCGGTTCAGTATGCGTCCGATACCAATGGGGCGGCGGAGCGAGCCATCGGTGGGCATGAAGTCAAAGAGTTGCTCCACCACCTGCTGCAACTTGGAAACACCGAGTTTGATGAGAGCCAACCGGTCTTTGGAGGTACGAGCCGCCATGGGTTTGCTGCGGGGGTGGCACTGCCTACGCCCGTGACACTCATGAACGGCGCCGCGGATACCTTGACCGTTACGGTTGATGGCGTGTCGTCTGGCACGATCGATCTGACCGGAGGCACCGAGACGCTTGGCGGTTCCGAATTAGCCGCGCGCCTGCAGAGCCGTATCAATGCCGATGCCAACTTAGTCGCAGCGGGGAAAAGTGTTTCTGCGACCTATACAGAGGGTCGCCTTGTCATCTCTTCCAATTCCGAAGGGTCCGCGTCGAAAGTCGAAGTAGTGGGTGGTTCGGCTCGCACCCTGCTGGGCTTCAACGGCGGTAGTGCCGGTATCGGTACCACGACGTTTGTGACGACGGTGACGACCGACGCGGCAGCCGCGAACAGCGGAGGTGCAGTGGTCTCGCAAGGAGAGGTCGTGAACACGAGTGCGACCACTTTCGACGATTATGCCGTGCGATTTACAGGGCCCGGATCATTCGACATCGTCAATATTTCAGCGCCCGTAACGGTCACCGCCAATTCCGCCAATGCCGGTCGCGTGGGCAAAGCCGATGCCGGCATCGTTGATCCGCAACGAATCACTCTTGATACGTATGAAATACAGTTTACGTCAACATCCCAATATTCTGTCATCAACACTACCACGGGGGCGACCCTTTCAACTGGGAACTCCTACGTGTCGGATGGGGCCATTGAATTCGATGGCCTCCGTGTGGTGCTTTCAAATGGGCAACAAGGAGGACCAGCCGCTGGCGATCGATTCGCGGTCGCACTTGCTCCCAAAACGGTACTGGCCAATCAGCCATACACCTCAGGCGCTCCGATTGTCTTTGACGGAATTCAGCTGCGAATCACCAACGGCACATCGGCTCCTGCTGCCGGGGATCTGTTTCATGTGGTCAGCCATACTCGATATGCCGGTGATTCAGGAAACCATGAGATAGAAGTTGCTGACGGGGAGGTCATTTCCACAAACGTCCCGGGTGAGCAAATCTTTAGCGGCTCCACCGTGAATCTCTTCGACGCGGTGCAGCGACTGCTCGCGGCCTTACGAGGAAACTTCAAAGCGGGAATTGTCGAGAGCCTTGGCGACCTCGACCAAGCCCTGAGCCAGGTTTCAGCGGCACAGGGTGAAGTGGGTGCCGTCGCGAATCGCTTGGAATCCACGTCGCTGGCGTTGGAAGAGGCCAAAGCACTATCCACCAATCAGCTGTCGTCCTTCGAAGACATCGATCTGGCGCGAACCATCTCCGACTTGACCCTTCAGGAGTATGCCATTCGAGCGGCAGGCGAAACGCTGGGTCGGATCTTCGACAACACCCTCCTCAATCATCTGCGGTAACGATGCCTTTCAAGTTTGCCGCGCGACTGACCGATAGTGTTGTACAGTGCTGTTCGCCCAAGGAAGTCTGGTATGCTGGTTCTCACTCGTCGACGCGGAGAAAGTGTCACGATCGGCCCCGACGTTCGGGTGATCGTGCTTGGCTTGAAAAACGGACAAGTCCGTCTCGGAATCGAAGCGCCCCCGTCGGTCAGGGTTCATCGTGAAGAAGTTTACGCGAGGATTCAAGAAGAGAACCGATTGGCTGCTAAAACCCACGTGGTGCCCCTTGACGCCTTTCGCCGCTTGATTCCTACCAAGCGGGGAACAGTCTCGTGAGGACAGACTCGTGAAGTGTCATTCGACCAGGTTTGGATCATTCGAAGTTTCCGACG
This sequence comes from Nitrospira sp., assembly GCA_037445435.1. Taxonomy (GTDB): domain Bacteria; phylum Nitrospirota; class Nitrospiria; order Nitrospirales; family Nitrospiraceae; genus Nitrospira_D. Next base: position 12,171 of record JBBIKN010000087.1, read on the forward strand.
TAAGCATCGTGACGTTTCCTTCTGGGTTGTTGGGCTTCCCAGAGCAGCAGCGGTACGTCATTCTCGATCATGATACCGAAGCTCCGTTCAAGTGGCTTCAGTCGGTTGAAGAACCGGACCTGGCTTTTGTGATTCTCGATCCGGCGGTGTTTCACCCGGCCTATCGAGTCGATGTTCCAGCCGATGCCTTGACCGAAATAAGGGACGAAGAAAGAGCAGATCTTGCGTTGGTCGTGATCTTGACGATTCCGTCGGAGGACTCAGGTCGCATCACGGCCAATCTCCGTGGCCCGCTGATCATCAGCCACAAAACCAAACGAGGAAAGCAGCTGGTCCTCTCCGAAGATTTTCCCACCAGATTTCCTTTATTCCCTGTGCCTGCACCTGCGATGCCCGATATACCGCAAGCCGGCCTTGCCGCTGAATGTCGAGCCTAGCACGATAACGTACCTGCTGTATAAAGTCCGTTCTCACCTTAGATGATGACTGACATCCAAGTCTTACTGATTTGGCAAAACCTGCTTTTGGCATGATTGCTTTCTCCGACAAAAAGCGGTAAGCCTCTCCGCTGACTGTGTACCGGCTGGCTCTGAGAGCGGTCAGTTCCGATCGCTGTTTTCTAGGGGCTAGCAGCTGCGTGAGGGAAAGACCTGTGATGAGCGAACCAACGATCATCTGCCCTTCGTGTAAGACCGAGATCAAGCTTACGGAATCGCTTGCGGCGCCGATGCTCGAATCCGTTCGCCGCGACTACGAAAAGCGCCTGGCTCAAAAGGATGCAGACACGGCCAAACGGGAAGCCGAGATACGCTTACGCGAAGAAGCCGTTACGAAGGCCAAAGAGCAACTCGACGAGCAGGTAGCGGAAAGGGTTCGCTCGGAACGGAACAGAATTGCAGCCGAGGAGGCCAAGAAAGCGAAACTGGCCGTCCAAGGCGACCTCGATCAGAAGGTGAAGGAACTTGAGGATCTCACCGAGCTGATGAAGGAGCGTGAAGCCAAGCTTGCTGAGGCGCAGAAGGCCCAGGCTGATCTGCTTCGCAAACAGCGAGAACTGGACGACGCCAAGCGCGAGTTTGATCTCACGCTTGAAAAGCGCGTTCAGGAGGGATTGGCTGCAACACGGGAACAAGCCAAGAAAGAAGCCGAGGAAGGGCTGAAACTCAAAGTTCTCGAGAAAGAGCAAACCATCGTCTCGATGCAGAAGCAGATCGAGGAGCTGAAACGGAAGGCCGAACAAGGCTCTCAACAATTGCAAGGAGAAGTCCAGGAACTCGAACTGGAAGCGCTCCTACGCGCAAAATTTCCTCGCGACACGATCGAGCCGGTTCCCAAAGGAGAGCACGGTGGGGATGCACTTCAGCATGTCATCGGACCGAACGGACAGCCCTGTGGGACCATCATCTGGGAATCGAAGCGAACCAAGAATTGGAGTGATGGCTGGCTCGCCAAGCTTCGCGAAGACCAGCGGGCTGCCAAAGCGGAGATTGCCGTCATTGTCAGCCACTCCCTTCCAAAAGACGTAGAAACCTTTGATGTTGTCGAAGGCGTCTGGGTGACTCATCCCAAGACGGTATCCCCGTTAGCTCATACTCTGCGTCATACGCTCATCGAAGTCGGATGCGCCCGCCAAGC
>JBBIKN010000088.1:0-13542 GCA_037445435.1 Nitrospira sp.
CTCAGGTTGAATGTCTGTCGCAGCATGGCTCGGTCAGACACAAGATACAAGGCTGGAGTGGCGTGCGGGAAGATCTCTAGCCTGCCAACTATGTGTTATTTGGGATGACATAAGTAATTTACGCTCAAGCACGTTCATTCTAAGAGGGTTTGTATTAGAGAATGGAGCCGGAGCGATTTCTTAAACGGAGTGTCGTGGAGGTTGAACCCGTATCCTCGCATCCACGATTCGGCAGCCCTGGCCGGGAGGGAGGGCGAAGATCGGGTTTAAATCAAGTTCGCTGATCTCCGGAATTTCTTCGACGAGACGCGATATCCGCAGCAATGTTTCTTCCAAGGCGTCAAGATCGGCCGGTGGATGCCCTCGATAGCCGGTCAACAACCGATAGCCTTTGATTGCCCGGATCATTTCTGCCGCGTCCCGGTCGGTGAGCGGCGTAATGCGGAACTGGACATCACCAAGAATCTCGACATGAATCCCGCCGAGGCCGAACGCAATCAACGGACCGAATAGGGGATCATCCGTGACTCCGATCATGACTTCCACCACGCCGGTCATCATCGGTTGCACAAGCACGCCTTCCATGGCATCGAGCTGATCAGTCTCGGCGAGGCGCGTTCTCATCGAGTCAAACGCTTTGCGAACCGCCTCTTCGTTCGAGAGATTCAATTGCACGCCGCCGACCTCAGTCTTGTGCACAATTTGATGTGAGGCCAGTTTGACGGCGACCGGATAGCCGACGTGCCTTGCCAAGGCCGCTGCTTCATCGGCGGTTCTAGCCACTCCGCCTGGTTGAGTAGGCAGTCTGATCGCACTCAGGACATTTCTGGTTTCTTCTACGGACAACCAGCCGGCTCCGCGACGCGAGAGGGCGTCGGCACAGATGTGCCGAACGCCTGAAAGATTCAGATCGTCGAAGTCGGGAACCATGCCAGGCGGTTGTTGTCTCCACTCCGCGTAGGTCGCCGCTTTGCTGAGCACGAGCGCAGGAGTCTCCGGCAAGTGGTAGGCGGGAATGGGTTCTGTTTGGCAGCAAAACGTACGATCCATGTCACCTTCCGCCATCCAGCCGATGAGCACCGGTTTGACCTTCGCTCCTGCTTGGCGCCCATTTTCAATTCCGGTCAAGATACCGTGGGCGATGTCGGCTGTATCCGTTACGGTCACAGCCATATACAGAATGATCAGCGCATCAATCTCATGCGCCAAGAGAAGCGTTTCGATCCCCTTGGCGTACTGATCCGGTGTGGCGGAAGCGATCAAGTCGACGGGGTTGCTCAGTGCCGCGGCCATCGGCAGAAAGGAGGCGAGCGTTGCCTTGGTTTGGGGGGACAATTCCGGAACCTCCAACCCGCATTCCTCGCAGGCGTCAGTACAGAGAACGGCCGGCCCTCCGGCGTTCGTGATGATGCCTACCCGCCGTCCCAGCGGGAAAGGCTGATTCGATAGTCCAGCGGCCAGGGCCAACAAGTCCTCGAGGGATTCTGCGCGAATGATACCGGCTTGATGAAACAAGGCGTCGACGGCCACATCGCTGGCCGCGAGTGCCGCCGTGTGAGAACTGGCCGCCCGCCGACCCGATTGTGATCGTCCGGCTTTGACCGCAATGATCGGTTTGCGACGGCTCACGCGTCGCGCGATGCGGGCGAATTTGCGAGGGTTGCCGAAGGACTCCACGTACAGGAGGATGACATTCGTGGAAGGATCTTCTTCCCAATATTGCAGCAGATCGTTGGTGGACACATCGGCCTTGTTTCCCACGCTCACAAAGGAAGAAATGCCCAAGTGGAACCGGCGAGCGCCGGCCAGGGTCGCAATCCCGATGGCCCCACTTTGCGACGACATGGCGGCACGGCCCCGAGGGGGAAACAGCGTGGTGAAGGTGGCATTCAGTTGTACGTCGCGGTCCGTGTTCAAGATCCCGAAGCAATTAGGCCCGATCATGCGCATACCGTATTGCCGGATCTTTTCAACCAACCGGCTCTGGACCTCCGCTCCTTCAGTTCCCACTTCGGCAAAGCCTGCCGTAATGACCACCAACGCCCGGACACCTTTGTTCCCGCACTCATCGACGACGGATAGGACGTGTTGCCGCGGCACAGCGATGATGGCCAAATCTATTGATTCGGGGATCGAATGGACTGAAGGATGAACGGGGATGCCGGCGATCTCTGAGGCATGTGGGTTGACCGGATAGATGGCGCCCCGAAATTGACTGGTGCGGACTGCATCGAGGAGCCGATAGCCGATGCTCTTGGGATCGCGTGATGCACCGACCAGAGCCACGGATCGGGGATGGAAAAACGGTCGGAGTGAAGCGGTGGTGGCGAGCCGTTCACGGACTTCGGCGCGAGTGACGGTCGTTTCCGTCGGAATCAATGACAACTTCACTTCCATGTCTTCGCCTTCGTACGCTTCATGGGCGGTAAATCCCGATTCTCGGAAGACTTCGCGCATGGCCAGATTGTCGGCATGCGTGACAGCCCACAGGTGAGAAAAGTTGTGTCGGATGGCGACTAAGGCCAGTCGTTCCAGCAACAGGGTGCCTAGGCCTTTCCCATGGAATCCGTCATCCACTGCCATGGCAACTTCCGCCGTCTGCTCATCTCTCGCCCAGTAAGACCCGGCGGCGATGATACGCGGCATGCCGTCCCATATTCGCGTCACGATCAGCGTAAACTGCGAACGCGGGTTAGAGGAGTGACACAAGGCGGCAATACTGTCCGAAGACGGGGGGCTTTCCGAGAAAAATCTGTGGCGTCTCGATTCAGGAGACAACCGATCGACGAACTGCTGCATCATGGTTGCATCCGACGGTTCAGCCGGTCGAATTGCCGCGGTCGAGCCGTCACGCATGATGAGCGAGCCGGCCTCAGTGTGATCGGTCTCCAAGGGCGGAATGTAGAGGGGGCGAACGGATCGCATGGTACGTCTAAAGGGCTAACCATTCAGGTTTCGCTATCAACAGGAGGCCCAAGCTGAGCATCACAACTCCGCCGGTCAGTTTTAACCAACGACCGGCATCATACGATAGTTTTTTGCGACTCAACGTGACCACCGCAATCGTCACCATGAGGCTATCATCAAGGATATAGGCCAGATTATACAACCCGAGATAACCATAGTATTCCCATGCGGGCAACTGCTGCATCATGAGGATCTGTGTGTAGAGTGCAGGGAATCCGGCGGTGCAGAGCAGTTCGATGATGTTGACGAGGCTGGCAAGGACGACGATTCCCACCATGGCTCCGGCGAGGTGTTCAGCTTGAAGTATCCCTCTGACTCTCGCGTAGAATCCGGGCTTGGCTGATTCAGGAATGCTCAAGGAGATCCCGCGGTGGAGAGCGAAAAAGTCTTTGACATTGATCGCCCCCACGAACAAGGCCAGGCTTCCCAGCGCGATTTGAATGCCGCGCGAGAGACCGATCAGGAGAAACACATTCAGCCACGCCGCCATGAAGGCAAAATAGATCACGCCGCTGACGAGGACGAACGTGCCGGCGATGAGGGCCATCTTTCGCCGATCTCGGAGATTGACGAGCAACGACAACAGAAACAGCAGGACCCACATCGCGCAGGGATTGAATCCGTCCAACAATCCGATGGCGATGGTGAATAACGGAAGGCCAAGGTCCTGCGCTCGAAGCTCACCGAACCATATTGTCTTGATACCCTCTGCCGCGGGAAGGACTGCGTCGACTTGTGTGCGCTGGTCGAGCCTGGCGCGGATCTCAGCTCCTGTTGTGTCGGATGACTGGAATCCGACGATCAGCTCTGTGCCTATGAGGAACGTGGGAACGCCGATGGCGGTCATGCCTCGGTCGGCAAAGAGGGACGTGAGTCGCTGTCGCGCGGATGAGTCTTCCGCGATATCGTGGATAGCGATGCGAAGCCCCGGCCGTTCATGCTGCAGGTCTCCGAGAAAGACCTTCGCGGCCTCGCAGTGTGGACAACCGGCACGGACGAAGACTTCAAGATCCGGGGCGAGTTCCTCCGCTGAGACCGGTGGCCTGCTCCCAAGTACCACGATGAGGATAACGAGGCGGGTGACGACCGCGCTGATGACCTCCCATTTGCTCTGATGATGTGGATGGAACACAACAGCTCGCTAGCGGGAACGGAAGAGGGAGTTATTTCGCTCGATGGCCGGATAACTGATTCACGCAGCCATTGAGCGTGCTGTACTTCGGGTAGTCGGCTTCCGGGATCTCTACGCCAAAGGTCTTGTGGATCGAGATCACAAAATTGAGAAAGTCCATCGAGTCGATATCCAGCTGATCACGGAAGCTGATGTCGGACTTCAGGGCCGTCATGTCTGCTTCCGGTGCGATCTCGCCAAGGAGGCGAAGGACCGTTGCTCTGATTTCATCCGGCGTAAGAGATCTGTTCATAGTTGCGCTGGCTCCTGCAGCAAACGATCCACGACGGAAAGAAAGACTGCTCCACGGTGGCCGTCGGTGACGCGATGGTCTGCAGAGAGACTTGCAGTCACGACCGGTCTCGAAACAACCTCTCCGCCCACGACCCATGGCCGTTCCACGACTTTTCCGAATCCGACGAGAGCGACTTGGGGCGGATAAATAACCCCGAACACCGTCTCGACCCCCTGTTCACCGAGGCTCGTGACGGTGATCGTCGGATCGGAGAATTCCGAACTGCGCAAGGTGCCCGCGCGGGCCCTTTTCACCACGTCTTGAAAGCGCGTCATCAATTCGCCAAGACTGTGCTTGTCGGTATGATGAATGGCCGGTGCCACAAGACCGCCCTGCCGCAGTGACACTGCCACACCGACGTGAATGTCGGAGCTCTGGACAGCGGCGCTTCCTTTCCATAAGGCGTTCAACTCCGGCACCTGCCGAAGTGCCAAGGCTACCGCCTTCATCAACAGGACGCCATAGAGCAGTCGATCCGTCACCGATCGTTTGAGGTTTTCGTCCTTGAGCCAAGCCATGGCCTTGCCCATATCGATGGCGGTGCTGAGATAATAATGAGGGATCTCGCGCTTCGATCGTGCCATCGCGGCGGCGATCGTCTCTCGCATGCGGGCCTGGCGGTCGACTGCTACGGTCGTTGGTTCCTTCATCGATACTGCCGCCGCAGCGCGGACATCATCGAGGGTGATGGCGCCACCAGGTCCGGTTCCTTTCAGGGCCGAAGGATCGATATGAAGGTCCGCCGCAAGCTGTTTGGCGGCCGGTGATATGCGTACTCGTCCAGGCTCGGGCAGCGGGGGGACGATCGGCTCACTCGCAGGGGACGGTGCCGACTCTTTCCTGGGCTTGGCTTCGGTCTTCGCCTTGACCTGTTCCATCGGGCTTCCTGCTTCGTCAATGATGGCCATGACCGTGCCGACCGGAACGGTTTCGCCGGGCTGTGTAATCAGCTGTTGAATGATACCCGTATAGAACGACTCAACTTCGATCGCGGACTTTTCGGTATCCACCTCCGCGATGATCTCGCCCTTGGTCACTCGGTCGCCGACCTTCTTTTTCCATTCGACCAACGTGCCCTCGGTCATGTCTGAGCCGAGCGTCGGCATGACGAATTCAGCCATGACAAAAACCTCGTGAAACATGAAGCGTGAAGCACGATGAAGCACGAGCAGTGCGAAAAAAGACTCACGGCGGCCATGTATTATCCCTTGAGATTCCGGACCGCGGTCACGATCGTTTCAGGCTGCGGCAGGGCCGCGTCCTCCAAATGTTTCGGATAGGGGATTGGGACCTCGGCGCTGCACACGCGGGCCACTGGGCCATCAAGATCATAAAAGGCCCCTTCCATGATTTGCGCGCTGATCTCCGCAGCGAAACTTCCCGTGCGCCACCCTTCGTCGATGACGACGGCTCGATGGGTCTTCTTTACAGAAGCGAGGACCGTTGCCTGGTCGAGGGGACGCAGCACGCGGAGATCGACGACTTCGGCGTCGATCTCCGCGCTAGCCAGCATCTCGGCGGCTTGCAAGGCTTTCCACAGCGAGCCGCCGAACGTGATCAGACTCACGTCCTCTCCCTGGCGGCGCACAGCCGCCCTTGTAATGTCGACAGGCAGTGCGTCTTCGTCGAACTCCCCTTCCATCGGATACAGATAAGCATGTTCGAAGATGAAGACCGGATCCGGCTCCTTCAACGCGGTCAGCAACATGCCTCTGGCATCAGTCACAGTTGCCGGCGTGAGCACCGTGATGCCGGGAATGTGGGCATACCAGCCTTCCAGGCTATGGGAATGTTGAGCTGCTACCTGCCGGCCGGCTCCAGTAGCCATGCGCACGACGAGTGGAATGTTGAACTGTCCGCCGGACATGTGCCGAATCGTCGCGGCGTTGTTCACGATCTGGTCGAGGGCGAGCAGGCTGAAGTTCACCGTCATCACTTCCACGATCGGCCTCATACCGCCGAGGGCGGCTCCGATGCCGGCACCAACGAAGGTGGATTCGGACAACGGGGTGTCGCGGATACGCTCAGGCCCGAATTCTTCCAGAAATCCTTTGCTGCAGGCGTAGGCCCCACCGTATTGTCCTACGTCTTCGCCCATGAGAAACACACGCGGATCATTGAGTAATGCTTCCCGTAACCCGGCGCGGACAGCTTCTCGGTACGTCATCTTGATCATGTCAGTCCGTTCAGATTGAGACTCAGGCGGAAGTTCAGGAACGATGAATCTTCCTTCACTTGATCTTAACCGAAGCTTCAGCCTGCCGAGGGGTGTACACATCCTTCGTGAGATCCTCGATCGGCTCCCATGGAGCCGCCTCGGCGAAGGCCACAGCTTCCTCAATTTCAGCGGTGATGGCGGTCTCCACCTTTTGGACCTCGTCGGCGTGCAGCGACCCATTTGCCCGGAGGTATTGCTCAAAGGAGGCAATCGGGTCTCGTTGTTTCCATTGAGCGACTTCGTCCTTGGTGCGATAAAGCTCGGCGTCGTACATCGAGTGGGCTCGAAAGCGGTATGTGCGATACTCAATGAGGTATGGCCCCCCGCCTTGCCGTACGAAATCCACGGCTTGTTGAGTCGCTGACTCCACCGCTAGGACATCCATTCCGTCTACCGCTTCAGCCGGAATGGCATAGGCGTCGGCCTTCTTGGCGATGTCGGTCTGTGATTGGTGTCTTCCGAGCGTGGTTCCCATCGCGTACAGATTGTTCTCGCAGAGGAACAGCACCGGCAGTTTCCAAAGCGCTGCCAAGTTGAGGGATTCATGAAACTCGCCTTCCGCCACAGCGCCGTCGCCGAAGAAACATGCGGTCACTCGGGCAAGCTTCTGCATCTTGTCAGCCAGTGCCAATCCGACGGCAACGGGTAACCCGCCTCCTACGATGGCGAGGCCTCCGTAGAATCGCCGCGAGGCGTCAAAGAAGTGCATCGAGCCTCCGCGTCCCCTCGCACAGCCGGTCGCTTTCCCGTACAGCTCCGCCATCAGCGGTCCCATCGGCGTGCCCCGTATTAGCGCGTGACCATGCTCACGATAGGTGCCGACGATCGCGTCCTCCGACCTGAAACAAGGCATGGCCCCGGATGCGACCGCCTCTTCGCCGATATAGAGATGGAGAAAACCTCGGATCTTACCCAGGCTATAGAGTTCAGCGCATTTCTCCTCAAACCGTCGGATGCGGAGCATCTGCCGAAGTAGTTCGAGGCCATGGTCTCGGTGTATCGACGCTGTCATGAGCCGGCCTCCAAGGTTGAGGTATCGCCTTCAGGTAAACCCAGCTCTCTGGCCTTCAGCAGTCTTCGCATGATCTTCCCGCTCCTGGTCTTGGGCAACGTCGGCAGAAATGTAATTTCTTTTGGCGCCACGACGGCACCGAGGCGGGCACGCGCAAAGCCCAGCAACTCGCGACGAAGTTCCTCGCTAGGTGCATAGTCGTCCTTGAGCGATACGAAAGCTTTGACGACTTCCATCGCGACGGGATCTGGTTTGCCGATCACGCCAGCCTCAGCTACGGCCTTGTGTTCGATCAGTACGCTTTCCACTTCGAACGGCCCGATGAGGTGGCCGGATGTCTTGATCACGTCGTCGGCGCGACCGACAAACCAGAAATAGCCGTCTTCGTCGCGTTTCGCGAGATCGCCCGTGAGGTACCAGCCCCCAACGAAACATTTTTTATAGCGTTCAGGTTCATTCCAGTACCCACGGAACATGGACGGCCAGCCGGATTTCAACGCGAGTTCTCCTTGGACATTTGGGTCTTCGACGACCTCGACGCTCGTGTCGGTCCGTCGGACCACGGCTGCCTCAATGCCGGGGAGTGGACGACCCATTGAACCGGGGCGGATGTCCATGGAGGCATAGTTGGCGATCATGATGCCGCCCGTCTCGGTCTGCCACCAATTGTCGTGGAACGGCCGGCCGAACGCCTCTTGTCCCCAGACGACGGCCTCAGGGTTGAGCGGTTCGCCCACGCTGGCGAGAAAACGGAGGCGACGAAGATCGTACTTGCGGACCAAATCTGCGCCACCTTTCATCATCATGCGAATGGCTGTGGGGGCGGTATACCAGATCGATACGTGTTGGTCTTGCAGGGTGCGATACCAGCGTTCAACATCGAACTCCGCTTCATCGACGATGCTGGTGATGCCGTTCGTCAGCGGTGCGATGATGCCGTACGACGTTCCTGTGACCCAGCCGGGATCAGCCGTGCACCAGAACCGGTCATCCTGATGGAAATCCAGCGCGTATTTGCCGGTCATGTGGTGGGCGACCACAGCCTGATGCACATGGATCGCGCCTTTCGGCGTGCCGGTCGTACCACTCGTAAAGTGGAGCAACGCCATGTCTTCCGGATCTGTAGGGCCGATCGTAAAATCCTGGCTGGCTTGCTGCATGAGGAGGCCCAAGTCATGTGTGCCGCCGATGGCAGTCGGTTGGCGATCTTCTCCGATGATCAAGACATGTTCGAGGCTGGGGACTGCCGAACGGATTGCAGCGATCTTTCGTTGATACAGCATGCTGGTGGTTACCAGCACCTTCGCCTGGCCGATGGTGAGACGTGCCCGAATCGGTTCGGGGCCAAAGGCGGAGAACAAAGGACAGAAGACGCTACGATTCTTGAGGGTCCCGAGCGCGGCGATGTACAACTCCGGAAGGCGTCCAGCCAGAACGAACACACGGTCGCCCTTGGCGACGCCGAGATGCTGAAGCACATTCGCGAATCGATTCGTCAGCTCGTTCATCCGGCCGTAGGAGTAGTCCTCGATCGTTCCGTCCTTCCCCAGCCATCGGATCGCCAGATGAGCGGCGCGAGCTCCGTTCGCGTGGCGAACAATGGCTTCGTGCGCGATGTTGAGACCCTGATCATGGGGAAGTCCCTGCAAATCCTGCCGGGCTTGTTCCCATGAGAAATGAGAACGGACGGCCACGTAGTCGTGTAGATTCGGCACCGTGCTCGACTGTTCGCGGGATTTGATGATCGCCGTCCAAGCCATGTCGGTTCGAGCTAGCTGGTGATGTCCGGTGGCGCCATGGACCTGATGTACGACAACACGTCCAACATCTGCTGATCCGTCAGCTTGCCGCGAAAGCTGTGCATAGGGCTGAACAAGACGCCATTCGAAATCGCGACGAGCAGCTCCCAATCCGTCTTCGAGCGACTGATCTGAGACCGAAGATTGGCGGGCTGGACGATCAGATCTTGGCTATCCGGTCCCTTCCCGTCCAGTTTGGCCCCATGACAACGGAGACATTGTTGCTCATACACGCCTTGTCCTGCCTTGTTATCCCCTCGGATCACTTGAGCGAAGGCCACGGAGACCGAGATGCATAGAAAGATGAGTGTGAGAGGCAATGTCCTATTCATCTTCGACCCTTTCACCGTAAGACGAGTATCGGACAGGTGACATGATGCACGACAGCGTGGGAGACGCTCCCCAAGAGGAAGCGGGAAATTCCCTTGCGCCCATGAGAGGTGACGACCACGAGATCCACATCCTTCGCCTCCTGTTCAATCACCGATGCGGGATTGCCTTGAGCGACTTTCGTGCTCACCGTATAGTGAGGGTGCAAGAGTTTGCCGGCGGTTGATTTGACGAGTTCGTCCGCGTAACGTTCCGCCCCCTCCCACCATGCTTCGATGCCCAGTGCGTCATAGGGGTCGTTGACCCCGATCGGAACAAGGGCATGGAGCACGCAGAGCTCCGCCGGATCAGTGAAGAGATGTTGCATAAGCCATTTCGCGATTCGGTCGGAGTCGTCTCGATCCTCGACGGCGACGAGCACCCGCTGAACCTTGCGGGCGGGTCCCCTGACGATCAACGTCGGACGGGAGCCATGCATGAGCACGCGATGGGACACACTGCCGAGGACCACCTCGGAAAGACGGCTTCGTCCGCGCACGCCCACGACGATCAAGTCGGCGGACAGATTTTTTGCGCTGTCGAGGATGAGTTCAGCCGGATCGCCGATTTCATTGACCTTCCTGATCGACTCAACCGCCGCCGGCACCAGGGCGGCGGCGCGCTCCAACAGCTGGCGCCCCGAATCGACCATCGCGTTGCGGAAGTCGTCGTACCCTTGGACATTTCCCGCTTGGGCCACGAACGGATGTTCCAAAATCCCTAAGTCGACGCCATGGACCAGCGTGACGTCGGTTGGATGATAGAGTTGAAACGTCTGGGTGACGGCGGCAAACGCCTGATCCGACCAATCGACACCGATGATGACTCTCATGCCATGGCCTTTCCCATCCGAAAGTCAAAACAGTGGATGCGGTGCGGTCCCGAACGGAAGCACGCGTGGTGACTCACCTACATTGCCGCGAATGCGCCACGTTCCGTCTTCGAGGACGAGGTAGTGAATTTCTTCATGCCAGCTGTCGATAGGGACATACAGGCCGCTGGTCTTCGACCTGGCCCAGAGGTGGCCGGTGCAGGTGACCTCCAGCACCGCATCGCGGCCTGATCCGACTTTGGTCATCTTCGTGAAGAGGTGGGTGCTCGCAATCTCCTGATACTCATCAAAGAGATCCTTCCAAACCTTCCGGATATCGTCTTTCTTCAGACCATGGTAGTTGTACTGGGGAGAGTAGATGGCCATGACCTTTTCAAGATCGTGGGCTTTGATGGCTTCTTCTGCCTCCTCAAAGGTGCCGACAACGGCTTTGAGTGTGGTCCCGTCTACGTCGATCACAGCACTGGATGGAACGACGATCTTGGCCAGCGCGGTTCCTAGGCCGGTCAGGAAGGTGAGGATGAGAAAAGTGGTGACGGCGACACGTATGCTCTTGCCTCGAACGGTCATGATCCCTCCGCCGCCAGTTCGTCAGCTGCCGACTAAGATACGGTTTTCAGGTTTCATCTTGCCCAGGTCACTCGCACGAAATCTTCGTCTTTATCGTAATGCAACTCCAACTCGCCGTGGTAGGCGTGCTTTAAAGCTTCCCCGATGCGCCTGGGCAAATGGGTGTCGGTCGTGGAAATGACAAGACCTTCGGGCTTGGTTTCGATCGACATGATCCGAGAGAGCGGGTGTTCCTTCTTTTCCACTGCCTCTGTGTTCTTCACGAGGCCGATGACCTGCTCATGTTGCTCGTCTATAAAAGTACCTTTCAGAGTGACGAGGCCCTTAGGATATTTGTCGCGGATTCGCATGCAGGCAGGGCACACGATCTCGTCGGCATCCGCCGGCGTGGTGGCCCACGTCCATCGTCCCTTGTGAAACACAGCTCCGCATTCGGCACAAACGGTCGGCTCCTTGAGCTTTCCACGCAGCTTGTATGTGTCGTGCTGATACTCCTGGACAGTCCGATCGTGTCGAGCCCCCATGCCCGCTGGTGTCTTCGTTTTGGCTGTCATGCGTGCTCCCTTATCTTGGCGGTGCGGTCGTTGAGGACCGTGCCCGCTCCTTCCATTCCAACAGTGACTCTTCCGCCAGGTTTAAATACTCCACAACATCGTGATCGCTGACCTGTGCAAAGTCGCTATAGTGGTTACCCACGGCCCAGAACGGGTCCGGCGTGGCAAGGACGATCAACTCATCCACCTGCGTCCTGGCCTCTCGGATGGTCTCCATCGGACCGACTGGAATGGCTCCAATCAGACGACGTGGCTTGAGGTGTCTGATGGACTGGACGGCGGCGAAGAAGGTGGAACCGGTGGCGATGCCGTCATCCACAAGGATGACAAGGCGGCCGGTGAGGGTAGGGAAGTGCCGGGCTTGCCGATAGAGCTCCTGCCGTCGAGCGATCTCTCGTAGTTGCACCTGAACCAGCTCCTCGATATCCGCGCGAGAAAAACCGTACGTTGCCATCGCATCAGGGTTCACATAAACGGTTCCTGTTTCACCCACCGCGCCTAAGGCATACTCGGGATTATCCGGCGCGCCCAGCTTACGGGTGATGAATACGTCCATCGGAAGGTGCAGCCCCAGGCTCAGCTGGTAGCCGACTGCGACCCCACCTCGTGGAAGCGCCAAGATGATGGCAGCCGGATCGCCATGATACTGGATCAGTCGATCAACAAGCCGACGACCGGCCTCTTCGCGATTCTTGAACGTCACGTTCTGCCTCTCCTCCAACCGGGCTTGCAGTCCTACATCAGGCCGCTTGTCATGCCGACTCCGATTAGCAACATCGCCATCACGATCAGGGTCAGGATGAGCCACACATGATGGTGTGGCCCGCTTTCTTTCTGAGCCCAGTGGACTTCCCACGGAATGTCGAGGTACCGAGGATGGCGAAACATCATGTCCTCCTTTCAATGAAGGCTCAGGTTGAGATATGCCTCCACCTTTCCCGTCAGGAAATTTTCACTTCAATCGATTTGGGTTTTGTTTTCTCCGTTTTTGGAAGATGCACTTTGAGCACACCATCCTTGTACTCGGCGTTAACCTTGGAACCGTCGGCATCTTCGGGAAGGGTAAAGCTCCGCATAAAACTGCCGTACGCCCGCTCGATGCGGTGATATTTCTTGCCTTTTTCTTCTTTCTCGTATTTCCGTTCGCCGCTGATCGAGAGGACATCATCATGGACGCTGATCTTAATCTCTTCTTTCTTCATTTCGGGTACTTCTGCCTTGATGAGGTACTCGTTCTCGTCTTCCGAGATATCTACCAGCGGCGACCACTCCGCGACGGTGATGGCCTCCTTCTTGTCACCAGCGGAAACCGGCGTCCGTCCGAAGAAGCTCGACAGTCGTTTCTCCAGATCCTCAATCTCTTTGAAGGGGTTCCATCTCGTGGTCGGTTCCCATCGTGTCAAAGCGCTCATGATCATTGCCTCCTTCTTGTATGGTGTTGAGAGCCGGAAGCCCTGCCTCCAAGGTTGTGCATTGACGGTGCCAATGTCCCAGGTATGAGGGATCTATAAGCAAATGCGGTGTTCTAAATAACAGAGTGACCTTCGGTTCCGGCAAAAGGAAGAGACGTCTGTGGCATTACGGGGCAGTGGAGCCGATGGGGCTGTTGCCTCTTTCAACATTGATTGAAGGTGTCGGGGGCTTCGAGGATGAGAAGCGTGAAAAACAGACTCATTGTTGTTGGCGAGTTGTGATGCTCGGCATCTAGGAGCCTGTCCGACATTGATCTGAGCAAGCCAGAATCATAGCCAAGGA
>JBBIKN010000089.1:0-13507 GCA_037445435.1 Nitrospira sp.
GCGCAACTCCCTGAACTCTCTCACTCTGACCTGGTGAACTGCGGAAGTTGGGCTAATAAGAGCTTCATCATTTCGGCTTTTCTCCTTGGTGAGTGGGGCAACGAAGCGCGTGAAACGACATCTTCGGGGGGATAGGCACGTGAAGTCCACATTCTACGGGGTCTGGAAATCTGGCATGATGGCCGGATGCACGCACACCGACGCCTGTGGGATACCTACCGCTGTCCCGGCTTTCGGCCAACTCCAACCGTCCAGGGCATCGTCGGTGACCCGAAGGCCAGCGTTATCCACCTGTGTCGGCGGCTCCCCCGGCCATCCCAGTACACCTGGCGCAGGAAATGCGGAAATTTCTCCTTCAACCCGGCGCTCGTCACGCCCTTCAGCGTCCTCACCACTTTCGCCACGGCATCCTTCGGCGGAATAACCATGTGCAAATGCACATGGCCCACCTCAATCCCAATCTCCTCAATGAACCAGTCCGGGTGAAATTTCCGCAGTTCCTGCAGCATGATCCGCAGCGCCTCGGCAATCCCACGGGCAAGAATTTTTCGTCGATACCGCGTGACCTACACAATGGGATACTGCGTCTTGTAACCATGTGCGCTGCTTTGCGGAGCTTCATCGGCTCTCAGCATACCGCAGGACACCGGACCCTGCTCACGCCCCCGCCCTTCCAGGCGGGGTCTCCTTAGAATTCAAGCTACGCTTGACCCGTCTCCTGCTCGCCTTGGCGCCGCACATACTGCCGAATGGTTGCTTCGTTGATGCCTACCGTGGAGGCGAAAAACCCTCGTGCCCAGATCCCGCCACCATCCCAATACACTTTGCGCAACACGTGCGGGAATTTCTCTTTCAGCTGCCGACTGGTTACGCTTTTCAAGGTCTCCACCACCCTTGAGACCGCGTACTTCGGCACAATCATCATGTGCAGATGGACATGGTCCCGTTCCACTCCAATCTCCTCCAGAAACCAATCCGGGTGAAATTCCCGCACGGCCCGGAGGACTTTCTTGAGATATTCCGCTATCCCTGGCACGAGGATTTTCCGCCGATACCTTGTCACCCACACCCAATGATACGGGGTCTTGTACACCCACATGGGCCTGGCGATGGAGTTTCATCGACGGCTATCATAGCGCCAGGCGAGCAACAGACGGGTCCCCCCTCTCACCCCCACCCTGCCAGGTGGGGAACTCCCGCTTCATTAGAAGGGATTTACAAACCTGTCACTCCCTGGTTAAAACATCTGGACGTTAAAACAGCAGGCCATTATACTCCCGGCTCCGGTATAGGTGGAATTCAGCGCGATGGAGGAGCGGCCTCCAGCCGACACACCATGATGCCTGTCTCACGTAATGCCATACTCAGCTCGACATTATTGTTAGGCGTGGTGATTCTTTTTTCACTCGGAGCTTGCAGTTCGCCAGCTGATGAGACAATACCACAGCCATCACAGACCGTTGACAATCCGGTTCCACCTTCGCCTCCACCCACGACTCCACCACAAGCCGTTGTGATGGCCAGAGTCATGCCGCTTGGGGATTCCATCACTGCGTCAAGCGTCGGGCTGCCCAGTTATCGATTTTTTCTGTGGCACCTTGCTGTCAACAACGGATATCGCGTCGATTTCGTAGGCTCGCTCCGTGGCGTGCTGCGTGGCCCGCCAGCGAATGCAGACTTCGACATGGATCACGAAGGCCACGGTGGATTCTTAGCAGATCAAATCGCGGACGGGATTGTTCAGTGGGCGACTGCTGCCTCACCAGATATCGTTTTGCTCCACATCGGGCATAACGATCTGCATGAGCGGCAGGGTGTAAAAAGCACGGTCGATAATATCAGCTCGATCATCGACAGGCTCAGAACCGTCAATCCGAATATAAAAATCCTTTTGGCCCAGCTGATTGCCTCCTCAAACCCCCGTCACGCAGACATTCCTCTTCTCAATGCACAATTGCCTGCACTGGTTGCCGCCAAAAACAGAGCGGAATCACCCCTGGTGCTGGTGGATCAATTTACCGGTTTTGATCCCACGACCATGACAACGGATGGGTTTCACCCCAATGCGATTGGTGAGTCTCGCATGGCCGATCGATGGTTCGAGAAATTAGCACCGATGCTGGACGCCCTTCCTTAAGCACCCTTTTGTGACGCCACAAGGAACTCTATCCTCGTACTCCGGCAGCCGGGGTTGGACCGCAGTTTGTGTCCTGACAAGCGTCTTCAGCCATTGAGAGAGGTCTGGACTTTTTCGTTCGCCATGCAACGGAATAGATTGTTCTTCTCAAGAAGCTCTTCGTAGGTCCCCCCCCATCGGGCCGTAGATCGTCCCGATCACGATTCCAAACAAGACCGCCAACCACGGATCGACTCACATCACAAGAAAGAGAATCCTCAGTGCGATGACCTCCTTATCACAAGTGCCGCAATGCCCAGCCCAACCAGACAGGTGTTGGGGGATTCAAACTGCCATGTGGTATAGAGCTGGTGCAGCCTCGGATTCGTCTGAATCACGTCCGGATTACCCACCACGGCCATAAAGGGCAGGATCGATGATACGCCCAGCGCATCGACGAGGCCGGCAAGAACCAGCAGTCCGAGCAGCCCATAGGAGAGCCGCCGCTCCTTGGGAGTCAACAAGGCTTGAAGGCGCGTAATGAGTTGCCACATGAATGACGCTTTACCAGATTACCCGCACCACGGAAAAGTCATACCGAAGCCAGATTTCTGTCTGGTTTTCACGCGACAGACGATTTCAAGGAATTGACGAACTTATGATGCTGGCCAGCTCAGCAGACTAAACACCGCCGACTATAACCGGACCACCGACCGAGTTTCGATGTTCTACGACCTCGCCAAGGCCTCGGTCATTCGCATGGCATGGGCGCAGGCGCAAGAACTCAAGCCCCATCACGGCACGACCGTGGCGCTCACTCCAGGCTGGTTACGTTCCGAGTTGATTTGAATAGCTATGGAGTCAAAGAGGCGAAGTGGCGCGACGCCTGCGTCAACCAACCGCACTTCATGATCAGCGAATCGCCTCGGTATGTCGGTCGGGCCGTTGCGCATCTAGCCGGCGATCCGGACGTGGCACACTGGAGCGTCCAGTCACTCTCCAGCGGTCAGCTTGCCAAGCTGTATGGTTTTTCCGATCTTGACGGCTCACAACCAGACTGTCGGCGCTACTTTCCTGAGGTGCATGATGCCGGCAAGCCGGACGATGCGACCGGATACCGGGAACACTTGTGACGGAGGTTTGACTCTCAGCATGAAGAGTAGGACCCATTCGAGCATGTCGGTCATATCGCTGCACAAGACCCAGAACGAACTCCCCATCCACTTGTGCCGGTGAACGACCAAGAAACTTGCTATTTAGTCAATCCGCCGGCCGGAACGTCTATCACCGGCAACGTCGTGTGAAAATCCTTCGACCAACATCTTTATCCAGGAGTGATTAGGATCTCACATCGATGTGAAGGACATCGACCGGTGCGCGTCGCGGACAGCATGACGCGCCTCTACTTGACGAAGCCGATGGGAAACTGATAATACTCATATAGTTTCTTAAGTCTCCTTCGGAGTGTCCCCATGCCTTCCAAGAAGTCCGACTCGAAGCGCGCTCTTCCTGATCGCTCCACGGCTCAGCGGGTCATTCAGGCCGCACGCCGACAATTCTTCGCTCATGGATTTCGAACGGTCAGCATGGATGATCTCGCGGCCGAACTTGGGATGAGCAAGAAGACCTTGTACGCGCACTTCCCCGGTAAACAGAGGCTCGTACAAGCAGTCCTCCTCGCGAAGGCAGAGGAAATCGAAACGGACTTATCTCAACTGAGCCGCGCCGATGCATCGACTGTCGAGTCGGCGCTCCATCGCCTGCTCGATTGCCTGCAGCGACATACGGCTGAGATTCAACCGGCATTCGTGCGAGACATCGCCCGCGAGACACCGGAGTTGTTCCAACTGATCGAACGCCGCCGCCAAGAGCTGATCATCCGGCACTTCGGCGCCCTCTTCGAGAAGGGTAGAAAAGCCGGGATGATCCGGACCGACATTCCCACCAACCTCATCATCGAAATCTTACTGGGAGCTGTCCAGGCGATCATGAATCCACCGAAGTTGACGACACTAGGGCTCACCGTTGAAACCGGCTATTCGTCCATTATTCGGGTTATTTTGGAAGGGGTCTTGAAGAACAGAGCGAGGGCATCGACATGACGGCCGGCAGTCCCTCTATGAGACGCCCGATAACGGATCTTGCCGTTGCGTTCATAGTAGCGGCAATCTTCGCAGGCTGCGAACCGTCTCCCTCGGATCAGGTTCAAGGATATGTGGAAGGGGAATATGTCTACGTCGCATCCCCCTATGCCGGAGCCCTGCGTTCCTTGTCGGTACGACGCGGCACCCTGGTGAACACCGGCGATCCGTTGTTTACCCTGGAGCAGGCCTCGGAAAAATCCATCAGAGATGAAGCGGATCGGAGGTTGATCCAAGCACGGGCTAACCTTGAGGATGCGAAGAAGGGCAAGCGTCCTTCCGAAATTGATTCGCTGAGAGCACAACTGAAACAGGCACAGACGGCGTTGCGGCAGTCAATACGAGAGCTGGCGCGCCAGGAAGGACTTGCGGCGGTTCCGGGCGCGGCTGTGGAGTTGGAAGTGGATCGGGTCCGCTCCACCCGTGATCAGAATCAGCAACGAGTCGCGCAACTGCAAGCGGAGCTCCACACGGCATTGCTCGGTTCTCGTGCCGATCAGGTGGCGGCTGCTGAAGCCGAAGTTCGAGCCAGGGAAGCGGCGTTGGCAAAAGCCGAATGGGATCTGGCGCAGAAACGACAGGTCGCGCCGAAATCAGGATTCGTGTTCGACACGCTTTACCGAGAGGGCGAATGGGTGCCGGCGGGTCGTCCTGTCGTCGTATTGCTGCCGCCTGATCATATCAAAGTCCGCACGTTCGTGTCCGAGAGGAAGCTCGGGACGGTGAAACTCGGAGATCCCGTGCAGGTGGACGTGGACGGAGTCCACGGCTCTTTCCACGGAACAGTCAGTTACATCTCGCCGCGGGCGGAGTATACGCCGCCGGTCATCTACAGCCGGGACAACCGCGAGAAGCTGGTCTTCATGATTGAAATCTTGTTCGATCCGGGCATTGCATCGAATCTGCATCCGGGCCAGCCGGTGGATGTGCGGTTCAACGGAGCCCCATGACACAGACAATTAAGGGGAACGATCTCGCCATCGACGTGCGCGACATGACCAAGCGTTTCGGGGCGCGGACCGTCGTCGATCGCATCGGACTGCAAGTGCGGCACGGTGAGATCTACGGATTTCTCGGGCCGAACGGCAGCGGGAAGACCACCTTCATCCGCATGCTCTGCGGCCTTTTGCGGGCGGATGGAGGCAGCGGCACCTGCCTGGGGTACAACGTCATCACCGAAAGCGATGCGATCAAGGCGTCGGTCGGCTACATGACGCAGCGTTTCAGTTACTACGAAGACTTGAGTATCGCCGAAAATTTGGACTTCGTCGCCCGTATGTTCGGGATCGACCATCGGCGCGAGGCCGTTGAGCGGAGTCTCGAGCGGCTCGGCTTAGCGGGGCGAAGGACCCAGCTCGCAGGCCAGCTCTCCGGAGGCTGGAAGCAACGGCTGGCACTGGCCGCCTGCCTGATCCACCGGCCGAAATTGCTCCTCCTCGACGAGCCGACGGCTGGAGTCGATCCGAAAGCCAGACGTGAGTTCTGGGAACAGATCCATGCACTCGCGGCAGAGGGCCTGACGTTCTTGATCACCACTCATTACATGGACGAAGCAGAGCGCTGCCATCGGCTGGCCTATATCGCCTATGGCAAGCTCTTGGCGAACGGCACCGTCCCGGAAGTGATCGACCACGCCCGACTCACCACCTGGTCGGTCAGCGGACCGAACCTCCATCAGCTGGCGCTGGAACTGCGTCGTCAGCCGGGCGTGCAGCAGGCTGTGGCCTTCGGCGATCGACTGCATGTGAGCGGGGACGATCCCACGACCCTTGAGGCGGCGATTGCGCCGTTTCGTCGTACTCCCTACGAGTGGCATCGAGTCGGCACCGGTCTGGAAGACGTGTTCATTCATCTGATGCATCGCTCATCGGATAATGTTGCGCCATGACTCACCGACGAGTCTTTTCACTCTCCCGCTTCTGGGCGATCGTCGTCAAAGAGTTCATCCAGATGGGGCGAGACCGCGTCACCTTCGGCATGATGATCGGGATTCCGCTCATTCAGCTCATCCTGTTCGGGCTCGCCATCAATGCCGACCCCAAGCATCTCCCCACGGCGGTGCTCCTGGCCGATTACGGCCCCCAGGGACGAACCTTGCTTCAAGCCATCAAGAACAGCGCCTATTTCGAGTTCGTCCGACAAGTCACAAGCGAGCAGGAGGCCGAAGAGGTCCTGGCACGCGGAGACGCGCAGTTCGTCCTCACCATTCCTCAACACTTCTCACGTGACCTCCTGCGAGGCGACAGACCGGCCATCGTAGTCGAAGCCGATGCGACCGATCCGGCGTCCACCAGTAACGCCATCGGCTCGCTACGGGTGTTGATGACCAGTGTGCTGCAACAGGATCTCAAAGGACCCTTGGCGTTTCTAGCCGGTGAGCCGGCTCCCATCGATCTGCGGATTCATGCGCGGTACAACCCAGAGGCCATCACCCAGTACCACATCGTGCCGGGTCTGATGGGCGTGGTCCTCACGATGACGATGGTCATGATCACGGGCTTGGCGATTACGCGGGAGCGGGAGCGGGGTACGATGGAAAATCTTCTCTCTATGCCGACGCGACCGTTCGAGGTCATGATCGGTAAGGTCTTGCCCTACATCCTCGTCGGCTACATTCAAGTCTTATTGATCCTGCTGGCCGCACACTTCCTTTTCCATGTTCCGATCTACGGTAATATTCCCATGCTGATGCTGGCCGCGCTCGTCTTCATTATCGCGAATTTGGCCATGGGCATTACCTTCTCTACCCTGGCGCAGAACCAACTGCAGGCCGTGCAGCTGTCCTTCTTTTTCTTTTTGCCGTCCCTCCTGCTCTCAGGATTCATGTTCCCCTTTCGCGGCATGCCCCACTGGGCTCAAACGATTGGTGAAGTCCTGCCGTTGACTCACTTTTTACGGATCGTGCGGGGCATCATGCTGAAAGGCAACGGCCTTCACGAGGTCCTGCTGCAACTTTGGCAGATCGCGTTGTTCGCCGTGGTCGCACTGGCCATCGGCGTGAAACGCTATCGGCAGACACTGGATTAGGGCCAACCGATCGTGGCGACGGAGCGCCTTCATGAAGTATTTCGCGGGCATCGGCAAACGGAACTGCACCGACATTGTTCTCCCAGTGACTCGTACGGATAGCTGTCGATTTTCATAATATCGAACGACTATCCTATGACAATCAGCACCACCAGCGCCGAATTCCCATCAACCACAAGGAGGCCATATGCGTTCCCTATCTGTTGCCATCTTCATAGTATTAGGCATCGCGCTCACCGTCTCTCCGGGCTTCGCGAAAGAGAAGAAGCATGAAAAGGCGATGGACCCTCAAGAGATGATGGAAGTCTGGAAGAAACTGGCCCAGCCCGGCGAGCCGCACAAGTTGTTCGAGAGTTTGGCCGGGAGTTGGACGACCCAAACGAAGGAATGGATGGAGCCGGGTAAACCTCCGACGGAATCGACCGGAACGGCGGAGATGAAGATGTTACTCGACGGACGGTTCCTCTATCAGGAGTACACCGGGCAGATGATGGGGCAGCCGTTCAACGGCATCGGCATCGATGGCTACGATAATCTGACCAAGAAATATGTCACGGCCTGGATGGATACGATGGGGACCGGCATTTTCTTCATGGAAGGCACGGCGAGTGCGGACGGCAAAACGATCACCTTGCGAGGCTCGCATCCGGAGCCGGGGGGTGGAAAGATGACGCATCGCGCGGTCTGGAAGATCACGGACGCCGACAATCATACATTCGAGATGTACGGCTCCCATGGCAAGGAAAAAGAAGCGAAGTTCCTGGAGATCGTCTACACCAGAAAACAATAATCGGACACCTATAACATGGCTGGTTGGCCAGGAACCTGATACAAGGAGGCCGTGGTGTGTCTGTCGCTTGTGCGATAAATCCTGCGCACCCTTCGAGCCCTTGTCGATTTTCTTGCCGTCTCGCGACTACTCGATGAACCGGTTGCTGGCCGCCAACAGACGATCATCACATGAAAGGAGCTCTGCCAATGAGCAGCGTTCGAGTATTGGTCGGAACAAGGAAGGGCGCCTTCATCTTGACTTCGGACGGCAAGCGAAAACAGTGGACCGTACAAGGTCCACACTTCGGTGGATGGGAGCTGTACCACCTCAAAGGCTCGCCGGCCGACCCGAACCGAATCTATGCGTCGCAGACCAGCAGTTGGTTTGGCCAAGTCATTCAACGGTCGGACGATGGTGGAACAACATGGAACCCACCGGGGACCAAACCCGAAGACCTCATGGGCGAAGACGGGATGCCGAAGGGCGAGAGCAATATGTTCCTCTACGACACCACCACGGAAACAGGGAGACCGCTCACGACGCACCAGCATTACGACGGTTCGCAACGCCCGTGGGAATTCAAGCGAGTGTGGCATCTTGAACCGTCACTGCACGATCCGAACACGGTGTACGCGGGAGTCGAAGATGCGGCCATCTTCAAATCGATCGACGGTGGCAAGACGTGGAAGGAGCTGGCGGGACTGCGGGGTGCCAAGGGCCAACTTTGGCAACCGGGCGCCGGCGGGATGTGCCTACACACAATCGTGCTGGATAAGAACCATGCGGATCGTCTCTTCGTGGCCATCTCAGCCGCCGGTACGTTTCGCAGCGATGATGCAGGCCAAACATGGCGCCCTGTGAACAAAGGACTGAAGTCTCAGTATGAGCTTCCCGACCCTGATGCTGAAGTCGGGCACTGTGTCCACTGCATCACGATGCATCCGTCGCGGCCTCACGTTCTGTTCATGCAGAAGCACTGGGATGTCTTACGGAGCGACGATGCCGGTGAATCATGGCACGAGATCAGTGGAAACCTGCCGAGTGATTTTGGATTCCCCATTGCCGTCCATGCCCACGAACCGAACACGGTCTACGTGGTCCCGATCAAAAGCGACTCGGAACATTATCCGCCGGAGGGCAAGTTACGCGTGTACCGGAGCAAAGCCGGCGGACACGAATGGGAGGCGCTCACGAAAGGTCTGCCGCAAGAGAATTGCTACGTGAACATCTTGCGTGACGCCATGGCCGTCGATCAGTTGGATCCTTGCGGCATCTATTTCGGCACAACGGGAGGGCAGGTTTACGGATCGGCTAATGGGGGCGATAGTTGGGCGCCGATCGTACACGATCTGCCGGCAGTCTTGTCGGTGGAGGTGCAGACATTGTAGCACGAAGGTCGAGGCTGAAGTTAGCGTTGAGCTTCAGAGCAGAAGCATTCTTACCTTCGCCTTGACCTCAGTCTTATCCTGAGAGGATCAAAGAATGGTACGCGTCGTCCTGCCCCAACATCTGCGGACTCTGGCTCGCGTCGATGGCGAAGTGACGCTGGATGTCGCCGGTCCCGTGACTCAACAGTCGGTGCTCGACTCACTCGAAACCCGCTATCCAATGCTGCGCGGAACGATCCGCGACCATACGACCCACAAACGGCGACCCTTCATCCGGTTCTTCGCCTGTGAGCGGGATCTCTCCCATGAACCGGCGGATCAGCTCTTGCCTGACGCGGTCGCCGATGGGTCGGAGCCTTTGCTGATCGTCGGAGCCATGGCAGGCGGATAGTCGGACGAAAGCTTGTGGCTGATAGCTTATAGCCGATAGCTCACAAATCCTCTTCCTTCTTGTCCTGTATCACAATAGAACGCTCGGGAAATTGCGGGTAGCATCACGTGAATTGATGTGGTAGCGTGAAAAATATTCACATAACTTAGTCTGGAACCGATCGCCCACCCCCGCTCATTCATCTCGCGACCCTTTCCAGTCTACTCACGAACCACTTCTCACAGGAGGTACCCTATGAGACGACCTTATGTATTTCAGTCCCTCTGCGGTTGGTGCGCAGTTCTCTTCCTCTTCGCCGCCTGTGCCTCAGCGGGAGACGCCAAGAAAGGAGCATCGGCTATGACGGTTTCGAACGGGAAACAGGTCACGTTGGAATACACCATGAAGTTGGACGATCAATCGGTCGTGGATACCAATGTGGGGAGAGAGCCGTTAAAGGTGACGCAAGGTCGTCATGAGATCATCCCTGGATTGGAAAAGGCGCTTGAGGGCATGGCGGCAGGAGAGAAAAAGAAAGTGACTCTTGCCCCAACAGAGGCGTACGGCACCGTCGATCCGAAAGCGTTTCAAGAAGTGGATAAAAATATGGTACCGGCCGATGCTCAGAAGGTCGGCATCCAGCTGGAAGGAAAAACCGCCGATGGGAAAACCGTCTATCCGCGAATTTCCGAGGTGAAGAACGACACCGTCGTGCTCGACTTCAACCATCCGCTGGCGGGCAAAACACTCCACTTCGACGTCAAAGTCCTGGACGTGGCACAAGTTTCGTCGGCAAAGTGATCTTTTCTCTCTCGTGCGGGGCGGTCACCGCCCCGCACAGAGTGTCGGCGGTCCAATTCTCCTGTCTTTGAATCAGACCCCATCGAATTCCTTGAGCTGCTCTTCGAACCAGCCAATCCAGTCTTGGTTAGGCGCTAAACGGTTACTAGCTTTCAAATCCTCCTGAATCTTCAAACCACGCTTCAGATAACTGCGCCGCTCAGTGGCTGCCATGCCTGCGTGCGTACCGAGCTTGGCGCAGGAAACAGCGACATCGATCTGCCACTGCACATTCGCCGGGTCGCGTTTCGCCAGCGCCTCACCAATCGCCAGCCCGTTGCGATACGATGCGAGGGCCCCGGGCCCATCGCCCTGCGCCACCAGCACGTCGCCGATCCGGTCGTGGCTGACGGACAGGTCCCGCTACCATTGGGTGTTGGCCGGGTCGCGCGCCGATTCTTCAATCACGATCGTTCGGGCAGTATCATAATAAGCGAGCGCTTGGCCGAGATGCTGAGTGCGCAAAGCGATATCGCCGAGAATTGTAAGAGCCGCCATTCGAGCCCAGCTGTCGCAGCTCCGTTCAGCCTCCTCCAAGGCCCGTGTTAGCGCTGGCATAGCCTTGCCTGTATCTCCTACTGTGAGGTAGGCCTGCCCTAACAGTCTCCACGTGTTCGCATGCCCCGGTTCCAACTCACAGGCTCGGCGGTAATAGCGCACTGCCTTGCCGATATCGCTGAGTAGAGCCAGGTTGGCAATGTGTCGTGCCGCTTCCGCGGCTTCATGAGCGGCGGCTGTGGCGACAGTGCTACGTTCTTCCAGTACTCGCTCGAATTCTGCTTCGGCACCTGCCGTGTCCCCTCGACCCAGTGCTTCCAAGGCCTCCGTCAGCTCAGCCCTCTGAGACGCCGGACGTTCCGCCAACTGCCCGGTCAAGGCCGCAACAGTTCCTGTCAGGGCGCGGATTTGATCGAGCTGCAGATGCTTCTCTTGCTCGAACGCCCGCATCCGCGCCTCGGCCTCGCTCACGCGGGTGATTAACGTATCGACATCTGCCGCAGGAACGTGACCGGTGCAGTCTGCAACAGCCCCGATCAAACGACGAACATCGTCCTCCCACCCTTCTTCACTGGGCGGGTACGCATTCCATTCCAGCAAGTCGTGCAGTTCCTCGGGCAGTACCGCCTTCTTAGGAACCTTAGCGCCTTCGACCAATGTCAGAATGATGGTGAGGCCGTTTTCAGTATGCGCGATAGCCGTGAGGAGTTCGTGACGCACCATGTCAGCTTCGTCTGCCAAACGAGGCCCATTGGTGTCATCACACCAGCGGAGGCCAATGACCGCCAAACAGACGGCAGAAGCCGCCAGAGCATCATCGATTTTCACGCGCCACTTGCCCGCCCCTATGCTCGCGACATCGCGAAACACCTGTTCCCGACCGAAGACAATGCGCAGCCAATCGTAAAGTCGTCCACTGGCCCCCCGGGCATCATCACGGCGGTAACTAATGAAGATTCGCGTACGCTCGTTGGTCGTCTGAGTCATGTGGTCTGCTCCATAGCATTATGCAGTACTCAGACGAATCCTCTGAAATGCTCTGGCAACACCTTGCGCTTCGCCACGGCTTGGCCGACGCGCTTGAGCTTTTCGATGTGCTCAATCGAATCCAGTTTCTGCACATCCTTGGGAGCAATATCCCCTAATCCCATCTCGTTTAACCCCTGGATCGTGAGTTCCGCATTGTAGCGCATATAGGTAAAGAGCTTGGGTGACACTGGTCCTTTCTTTCCGATCAGCGTGTCGATTTCACGATCGAGTGGATCGCCCGCCAAACACTTTCCAAAGGCGCGGCACAGCAAGTCTTGCTCATTGAGTGCAGCAAACATCAGGGCTGCGGGAATGGAGGTGACGTTATAGAGCAGATTGCATTCGTCCGGTGCTAAGTCTTTATTCGCGTCCGGACTCGTCCCGGTCCCCACCGAGACGATCAGCAGGTTATTTTCACCCGTGACCCAATTCAGATTATGAGGCTCGACGGTAGCCATGAGAAACGCTTGGAAGGCGGGGTTGTTGTACATCGTCATTCCACCGTCCACGAAGACGAACTTGTGTGCGCCGATATCGATGAGTTCCGGCGGGAAAAACGTAGGCGCCGCGGTACTGGCGCGGACCAACTGCCAGAGGGGAATCTTCAGATTGCAATCGGCGCGTCCGAGCGCATTGTATTTCGCGCCGGGATTATTCCAAATGGGCCAAGGAGAGTCCGTACTCACGTTGCGCATCACCATCATGAGGAGGGTGCGCAACTTCGGATCACCGAGCGTGGTGTCTGCTCCAAATTCTTGTTTCAGCTTCTTGGCGAGATTCTCATCGGTATACTTATAGCGAAACTGCTTGAACAAGGAGGCCTTATCGAACATGTCCTTGCCGCTGTCCTCATAAAACCGTCGAATCTTGCTCACGGGCATGCCGAGGGAGATACAGGCGGCCAGAATGGCCCCGGTGCTGGTGCCGGCCACGAAATCAAAGTAATCCGCCAGCACGAACGAATCTCGCGTGGCTTGCGGCTGTGCGTCGCGGAGTAAATCCTCGATGGCCGCAAGAATCTCAATGGTCATCATGCCGCGAATGCCCCCGCCATCAAGCGCTAAAATTTTCTTCGGTCCGGTCGCTTTGATACGCGCCTTCAGATGCTCACTCATACTTCCTCCTCCCTCCCCCAATGCTCGGCTGTTGAGCTATGTGGTTGGCCGGTCACGCCGTTCACCTCTCAAGATATCTATACGGTCCTAGCAGTTGCGATGACGAACAACTGAGCAAACCTCTTGCCACCTCATAACCTAGGCGCGCGATCTCACCCCTAAGCCAAACTACGCGACCGAAGAATACAGGATTGTGACGCCCTCGACTAGT
>JBBIKN010000090.1:0-13408 GCA_037445435.1 Nitrospira sp.
TTCAGGGATGCCGGCGGCACCGACGGACGCAACGATGCTCGTCAGCACGACCATTGGTTGCTGCTGAACAGTCAGATGCATCCCGATCATCTGTGCAATGAATAGGGCCCCCCATCGCTTCGTAGAGCGCGGTGCCGTCATTATTGAAATTCGCACCGACCAGCGCCCCCATGCTGGCGGACTGTTCGCGCAATCCCACACGATCCTTGAAGAATGAAAGCCAAAGCCGATCGCACCGAGCATTCCGCGACGGCCGACTTGCTGGAAGCACCAGCCAAGGCGACGTTGGTACTTCTCCCGAGGCGCAGAGCATGGGGTCCGACATGAGTATCGACTTTACGAGATCGCCTTCTCGAACCAGTCTCGCAGGATCAACGGTTTCGTCAGAAACAGGTTCACTCCAAGTCGGACTGTTGTTCTGGCGCCAAGGACCATCAGGCGTCCAAGCTTATGTAAAAGCAGCCGCATCATCGAAGACCTCACACCACTACAGCGAGCAACTTCCGGACCACGAGCTTGCCGAGAAAGAAAGAGCGGCGTTCTCTTGATCAGCGACCGGAGATCGTTAGGATTTCTCGATGGATTAGAATAAAGGAATGAGGTAATGGGAATTGGACGTCAAGGCACACCCAGCCAACAGTAGGCTACGCTGTATCTGTTTCTTCAGGTGGTGGATCGGAACGAATACAACGGGATGGCCAGTGGCTTACTCAGCCACTGCCCGCGAGGCCTCGATGATAAACCGCACCAGTAGACAGAGCCGAGGTTAGATGGAATCCAGATCCACGTATTCTTCTTCCGAAGAATGAAAGCCGAAGTTTGGCGGGTTAGACTGTCTGCTAGAAGAGCTTCGCAGTGACTCCAAGAAACGGCAATAGGTAATTGAGCCCGCGGTTCGGGCTCTCGGTGTCGGCGTTGGAGATGTGACTGAAACGGACTCCGGCGTTCAGCGCCCATCGTGCCGTCAACTCATAGTTCGCGCCTGCACCGCCCCAGACGAGAAAATTGAAATCCGATCCTTGTTCGGGAATGCGGCCGTCGAAATTCGTCCAGAGCGGGCCACCACCGCCTTCGATATAGGGCTTCAGCGAACCGAGCGAGGTAAACGTATAGACCAGTTTTGGTGTGAACCCCACACCATAGGCACCGGTCGGTTCGGTAACTCCTAAGAACGCCGCTTCAACCCCCAAGGCGACTGAACCACGCCACCATCCCTGACCGATCGGATCAGTCACTGTAATCTGCCACGAGGGATGTACGGCCACGCCGTTTAACTTGGACGACTGAGCGTCCATCAGCCGCACCGGCAGCATTCCTCCGACTATGGCACTGAAAGTCTGTCTTCCCCCCAGGACAGAAGGCGGCTCTTCGGCTGTAACCGGTGACAGCCAGAATAAGCCTGCGCAGAGCACAACCACGAGCGCGCAAATCCTAGGCATGGCCTTCATGAGCGAAACCTGAACATGTAGATCGTGACCGGTTCGACAAGGTGCCACGGTATGAACCGGCTTACGCAGAAGTAGGAGAGAGCTCTATGCGACTGATGTATGGAAAGACTGGATACAGTAATCGACGGACTGCAGATATTGGACGTGAACAATGACTTGTCACCCTGCTTCGCGGTAGCCGCAGTCCTGGTTGCGGCATTGGACGCTCCGGCCCTCCTGCTTGCTGATCTTTTCAACGAGGAACGGAGCTTGGCACGTCGGGCAGGCCTTGGGTACCGGACGATCCCAGAGGGCGAATTCACACTTGGGATAATTACTGCAGGCGAAGAAGGAGCGCCCCTTGCGCGTCCGCTTCTGCACGAGATCTCCACCGCAGTCAGGTTGCGGACACTTGACTCCGAGCGCCAACGGCTTCGTCGTCTTGCACTGGGGATACGCTGAGCAAGCGATGAACTTGCCGAAACGGCCGGTTTTGACCACCATCGGGCTACCGCATTTGTCGCAGACCTGGTCGGTGGTGGGTTCCTGCTTAGGGATGATTTTGATGGTACCGTCCGGCAGCTTTTCAAAGTTTTGGGTGTTCTTGCACGGCGGATCGTCCTTGTACGCCGGGCAAGCGAGAAACTTCCCATTCCGGCCCCATTTGATCTCCATCATCCGTCCGCACTTCTCGCAAGGAATATCGGTCGGCGGCTCCACCGTGTCCTTGGGCCCCGGAATGGTCTTCGCCCGTTCCATTTCCCGCGTGAAGGGCACGTAAAAATCTCGCACCGCCGCAACCCACTGTTTATTCCCCTCTTCGACTTGGTCGAGCTGTTCTTCGAGTTGCGAGGTGAAGTCGACATTGATGAGCTCGGGGAAGCCTTTCAGCAAGAACTCGTTGACGGTTTTCCCGGTCTCCGTGGGGACCAAGCGTCCTTCGATCTTTTCGACGTATTTACGGTCCTGGATCGTGGAGATAATGGCGGCGTAGGTCGACGGTCGGCCGATGCCTTTTTCCTCCAGCTCTTTGATCAAGAGCGCTTCGTTATACCGGGGCGGCGGCTGCGTGAAATGTTGTTTTGATAACAGTCCAGGGACCGTCTGCCCCTCCTGCTCCACCAGTCGCAGCCGCTCCCCTTCTGATAGGGTCGGAAGCTGACGTTCTTCGTCATCCACGTCCAGATCGGCCTTCGGTTTCTGTGAGGGCAATTCTTTATCGAGCCCTTCCATATACACAATCGTGTGGCCGGGGAACTTCATGACCGTTCCGGTCGAACGGAAGAGATACTTATGCTTGGTCTCAATCGGCGTCGAATCGATGCGCGTGACATCCAAAATGGCCGGCACCATCTGCGACGCGATGAAGCGATTCCAGATCAACTTGTAAAGATTGTACTGATCCTGGTCCAAGTACTGACGGATGGACTCCGGATCACGGGCCGCCGAGGTCGGCCTGATCGCTTCGTGCGCTTCCTGCGCCGCCTTCGAAGTCTTGTACATATTCGGTGTCGCCGGAAGATAGTCCGCTCCGAATCTCGACTGGATGACCTCGCGCGCGTCGGCCATCGCTTCATTGGAAATACGCGGCGAGTCGGTTCTCATATAGGTAATCAAACCGGTCGCACCCTCGGCGCCGATTTCAATCCCTTCATACAGCTGCTGCGCTAGCGTCATCGTCTTCTTCGGAGAGAAGTGCAGCTTTCGCGACGCTTCCTGCTGCAACCGGCTGGTAATGAACGGTGCGACGGGATTCCGCTTCTTTTCCCGACGCTCGATCGATTGGACGACGAATGTCTTTCCCTGAATCTCGCCTATGATGCGGCCGGCTTGCTCGGCGTTTTCAATCGAGGCCTCTTCGCCGTTGATGCTGTGGAGCTTCGCCTCGAATGCGGGCGGATTGGCTCCCGCGAGCAGCGCGGTGATCGACCAGTACTCTTCAGACCGGAACGCGTCCCGCTCCGCTTCACGTTCACAAATCAGCCGCATGGCGACCGACTGGACCCGTCCCATACTGAGGCCGCGTCGGACCTTATTCCAGAGCAACTGACTGCCTTGATACCCGACGATGCGATCCAGCACGCGTCGGGCTTGCTGGGCATTCACCAGTTTCATGTCGATCTCGCCCGGCGACTGGAGCGCCCGCTTGATGGCCGATTCCGTGATTTCATTGAAGAGGACTCGGAAAATTTTTCCGTCTCTCTTTTTCTTTTTCGATTTGCCGAGCAGCTCTTGCTCGATGTGCCAGGCAATCGCCTCCCCTTCGCGATCGGGGTCCGGCGCCAGAAAGACCTTGTCGGCTTCCTCGGCCTTCTTCTTGATTTCGGCCAACACCTTCGACTTGCCTTTGATCGTGACGTACTGCGGCTCGAAGTCGTGATCGAGATCCACGCCCAATTTGCTGGTGGGAAGATCCTTGATGTGTCCCACCGACGCCATGACGGTATAGCCTCGGCCCAGATATTTCGTAATCGTCTTCGCCTTCGTCGGCGACTCAACGATGATCAAATTTTTCGCCATGACAACTCCATCTGACTCTCACTGTTCTCATGAATTGTATCATCCGTACCAAATATCGGAGTTTCGTGCAACTAGAATGGCAGTCGGCAACGATCAGCAAGATATTAGGGACCATAGGTAGTGACAAGAATGTGCGTCGGCGACACGAGTAACTCGTGCCATGGTGTCACACATGATTCGTCACACGTGAAGACCTTCTTACGCCGATGAGTCGTCAATTCTCACTGGATTAACACAGGACTCGATGGCTTGCTAAGGTCGGCATGTTGGTAAAAACTACTTCGACGTGACAGCAATCCCGCTACAGGCGGATGTATTGTTGCCCCGGCAATTGGCGAATCCGGCCGTTCAATTCCAATGAAAGCAAGGTCGCTGATACTGTCGCCGCACTCAGCCCCGTGCTGTCGATGATCGCATCTATAGATCGCGCCTCATAGGACAAGGCTTCATACACCAACGCGTCTTCCTTTCTTAACGGAGCCCGCGCTTCTACCGCTGCGCCATCGAGTTGCAACATCGCTCGCTGACGTGCATCGACTTGCGGGAGAATCTCGTCGAGAATGTCGCGGGCTCCTTCGATCAGTTTCGCCCCCTCTTTGATCAGACGATTTGATCCGCGACAAGCTTCTTCCTTGATGGAACCGGGTACGGCAAACACTTCTCGACCTTGCTCCAACGCCAGTTTTGCCGTGATCAATGAGCCGCTGTCGGTCGCGGCTTCGCCGACCAGCACGCCCAACGACAGTCCGCTGATGATTCGATTCCTTCGCGGAAAGTGATGGCTTTGAGGAGCCGCGCCCATCGGTAGCTCCGAGATCACTGCGCCGTGCGATTCGATGTTCCGACGGAGTGCGTGATGTTCCGTAGGGTAGGTCCGATCGATGCCGCAACCGAGCACGGCAATCGTACGCCCCTTTCCCGTCAGTGCCCCTCGGTGCGCCGCGGCATCGATTCCCCGGGCCAAACCGCTCACGATCGTCACCCCACATTCGGCCAGGTCCTTCGCGATCTCCTCGGTGATGAGTCTCCCGGATGGAGTCGCCCGTCGTCCACCCACGATCGCCACCGCGACCTCGTCCTTCGGCGATAAATTTCCGCTCACATACAACAACGGGGGCGGATCGGGAATGGTTTTGAGTCGGGCCGGATAGGATCGATCGAATAGGGTCACTGTTTGGATCTGCAAGCGCTCAACGAGCTTCACCTGGCGATCGATCTGCCGCAGAATATTGGAGTCAGGCCCTCGCCGCACGGATTCAGCCAGTTCAGGATTGCAGCCCGCGCTGATCAAGTCGTCCTTCGTTGCACCGAACACCGCATCGGGAGTTCCAAATGCCTGAACCAACTTGAGCAGGGTGCGATCGCCGACGCCCTCGATCGCGTGGAGCGTGAGCCAAGAGGTCAATGAGGCTTCATCCATGGCGGATCTCGGTCATCGACAGGGGATTTGTTTCACCAGTAGGGAAATCCGCTAGGCAGAACATCTTCCCGACAAGGGTGGGCGGCGGTGGCGGCACGCGACTAGAGCACCACCAGATCGTACTGCTCAAGATGCAACTGACTGTCCGGTGTGATGATGATTTTCGCCGAACAGTCTCGCTCCAAAGCTTCCACTCCGTGGCGCTCTTCGTCTTGCAGTAATTCTGCCACCGCCGGATGAGCTCCCACGATGATCCGTTGCTGATCGGCCGGTTCAATCCGTCGGATCTCACGGAAGATCTCGTAGGCCACGGTGGTGGGAGACTTCGTATACCCACGGCCCTCGCAGTAGCGGCACGGCTCCGACAGCGAACGGAGCAGATCCTCCCGTACCCGCTCGCGGGAGATTTCGATCAAGCCGAGATCTGAAATCCTGGATATCCTCGTCCTCGCCTTGTCCGACGCCATGGCGTCCACCAACGCATGATAGACCTTGTCCCGATTCTTCTCCCGCTCCATATCGATGAAATCGACGATAATGATGCCGCCGATTCCCCGCAGCTTCAGCTGATAGGCAACCTCTTTGGCCGCCTCGAGGTTGTTGCGTAAGATGGTTTCTTCTTGGTCCCGTTTCCCCACGAAGCGTCCCGTGTTCACGTCGATCACGGTCATCGCTTCGGTATGGTCGATGACCAGATAGCCACCCGATTTCAGCCACACTTTCCGGCTCAAGGCTCGTGCGATTTCCTGCTCCACCCCGAGATGATCGAACAACGGCTCATCCTTGTCATAGAAATGAATCCGCGAGGTCTGTTCGGGAGAAAATCGCTGCACAAAATCGCGAATGGCTTCGTATTCTTCCCGGGAATCGATCCATAGTCGATCCACCTTCTTCCCGAACAGGTCCCGCACGACACGGAAGCTCAAACTCAAATCAGAATGCAGCAGCGCGGGAGCGGGCATTTGCTCCCGCTTCGTCAAAATGTCCTGCCAGAGGACGTGCAGAAAATCGACGTCGGATTTCAATTCATCTTCCTTGACCCCTTCACTGACCGTCCGCACGATATAGCCGAAACCGGGGCGCCGAACCCGGCGCATGATCTCCTTTAGTCTGGCCCGTTCTTCATCCCGCGGAATCCGGCGAGACACACCGATGTGGTCGACGTTGGGCATAAAGACAAGGTATCGTCCCGGAAGGGAGACATACGTCGTGACTCGCGACCCCTTGGTGCCGATCGGACCCTTTGAAATCTGGACCATCAGCTCCTGGCCTTCACTCAACAAGTGTTCGATCGGTTTGGCACTCTGGCGCTTCGGCCGAAGCATATCCGAATCTTTTTCGTCTTCCTCGGCTTCCACCAACATATCTCCCGGCTCCGCATCCACCGACAGATCGGAAACGTGCATGAACGCTGCCTTTTCCAGCCCGATGTCCACAAATGCGGCTTGCATGCCCGGCAACACCTTGACAACTTTTCCTTTGTAGATATTTCCGACAAAATCCTTATGCTTCGTACGGTCCCCGAACAAATCGGTGACGACTCCGCCGTCGAGCACGGCTACACGGGTTTCCTCCCGCGCGACGGTTATCGCAATCTCGCTTCCCATAGTGACTCCTTTGTCTGCAAGCCGGGGAGTCGGCTGAGAACGACGGACGCGGGCCCCCGGCCCAGGTCGCTACGCACTCCACACACCAGCTCCACCGGCTTTTCACATTTATTCTTCTCCGAACGGCGAAATCAGTGCGTTTCGCCTGTTCGGTCATCGCTCAATAAAACAGGCTTAACCGCTTCCGCTTGACGTTCAACAGCAAGCCTAACGACGCCATGGTCATAATCGTGGCACTGCCGCCATAGCTCACCAGCGGCAAGGGAATGCCGACGATCGGAAACATCCCCGCCGTCATACCGATGTTGACCACGACGCAGAAACACAGCATCGCCACGATTCCCACGGCGAGCAGCGCTCCAAGCTGATCCTTCGCCTTCGACGCGATTTCCAGCGAGAGCCAAATCAGCGCCACAAACAACGTCAAGAGTACCAACACGCCGAGGAATCCCCATTCTTCCGCAAAGACGGCGAACACGAAATCGGTATGGCCCTCCGGCAAAAACTTTAGCTGACTTTGGGTGCCCCCGTAGAGTCCCTTACCCAGGAGTTCTCCAGACCCGATCGCGATTTTCGATTGCAGAGCATGGTACCCCTTTCCGCCCGGGTCATAATCAGGGTCGACGAACGCCATAATGCGCTGTCGCTGGTAATCATGCAAGGACCCCCATACCCCCTCCCAGGCGAACGGAAACAGCATGATCGAGAAGAGCAGGATAAACCCTAAGGCTTGCGAACGAACGCCCACCATGAGGAGCATCGCGGCATAGATCGCGACAAAACTGAGTCCGCTTCCCAGGTCTGGTTGTTTCAAGATGAGGAGAAGGCCTGGCAGCACCAACAACCCAGGAACGATGACACGCTGCAACCAACCCACCCGAGGGGCCTTCGAGTAGTAGTGTGCCATGACCAAGACGAGGATGAGCTTGGCGAATTCAGATGGTTGGAAGCTGAACGGACCCAACGCGATCCACCGCTGAGCCCCTTTGCTCGTTCGCCCTTCGAATAACACAAAGACCAGCATCAGTAGGATAAAGCCATAGGCTGGATAGGCAAATCGCGCAAGATGATGGTAGTCCGATGCCCACATGGTGAGGAAGGCTGCCGCACCGAGGCCGATCCAGATCAACTGTTTGAGATAATAGGGCGCCGTCCCACTCTGCTGCCCATGCGTGACGCTATAAATCGACAACACGCCGATCCCAAGGATGGTCAGGATCAAGGCGACATAGCGGATATCGAAACTATCAAGGCCTCGATGCTCGGTCAATCGATCGATCATGAGTTTTTCGGCGAACGCCCCGACCCATTCACATCGGAAAGATCCGAGGTGTCGCCTGGTACCTGGGAGGTGAGCTTCATGTACGTTTCAATGACTTCTTTCGCCAGAGGAGCTGCGGCGGATCCACCATGCCCCATGTGCTCAGCGAGCACCGCCACGGCGATCTTCGGCGATTCTACGGGCGCAAAGGCGACGAACCACGCATGGTCCCGGAACTTTTTGGGAATATTCTCTTCGGGTCCAGTCCGGAGCGCCGCCACTTGAGCTGTGCCTGTCTTCCCCCCGATCGCCACCAGAGAGGACTTTGCCTTCGTCGCCGTTCCTTTTGTGACGACGTCGGCGAGCGCATCTTTGATGATACGAAACGTTTCCGGTTTCGCATTGATTTTTCCGCGCGGAACGGCCGGCAACTCTTGAAGGTTTCCCGACGTCCGATCCATAACTGCCTGCACCAAACGAGGACGATAACTGACGCCGTTGTTCGCGACCGTGCCGACGAGACTCGCCATTTGTAGTGGCGTCACGGTGACATAGCCCTGTCCGATAGCGGCTGAAATGGTCTCGCCAGGTAACCACTGCTCATTCTTGGCCTTTTGCTTCCAGGCGGTGGACGGCATAATTCCGGACCGTTCCGACGGCAATTCCACTCCGGTGGCCTTCCCGAGTCCGAAGTCCCTCCCAAACTCGGCCATCACATCGATCCCCATCCGTTGACCGATCGTATAGAAGTACACGTCACAAGAATGGACCAGTGCATTGTGCAGATCGACGTACCCGTGCCCGCTGGCTTTCCAGTCGTGATACAGCCGCTTCCCGAACTGGTAGCCCCCATTACAAAATACGGTACTGGAAGGTGACACGGTTTTTGTCTCTAACGCCGCGACAGCCATTGGGATCTTGAAGGTGGAACCGGGCGGGTACTGTCCCTGTGAGGCACGGTTGTTCAATGGGCGCCCTTCATCCTGCACGATTTCCACCCATTGCTTCGCGGTAAGCTCTCGAGAGAGCACGTTGGGGTCGAAGCCGGGACGGCTGGCCATAGCCAGAATGTCACCGCTGTTCGGATCGAGCGCGACGATGGCACCGTGTTCTTCACCTAGTAGTTCCTCGGCAATCTTTTGGAGCCGCACATCAATAGTCAAGTAGAGGTCGTTCCCCGCTTGCGGCTTCTCGACGACCACGGTTTTCTTCTCGTGACCGAGCGCATCGACTTCCACGCTCTTTTGACCGGCCGTTCCCCGCATGTGCCGATCATAGGACTTTTCTACGCCGTATTGCCCCACAATGCTGCCTTGGTGGAGATCGATAAACTCCGGTTTCTCCAATTGATCCGCCGAAATTTCTCCCACATAGCCCAGGAGATGGGCCGCCGTCGCACCGCCTGGATAGTTACGCTGCGACTCGACCTGAATCATGACCCCGGGCATGTCGAGACGATGAGCTTCGACCAGAGTGGCATCGCGCAGGGTCATGCGGTCTTTGATCTTGCGCGGAAGCAGCTTGCTGCCTTTGGTCATCATTTTTTTTCGAACGAGGGCCGGGTCGAGACCGAGCAGGTCGGTCAGCTGCTGAATCAAGACTTCGCGATCCTTGACGTCCTCCAGTGTGACGTAGAGGCTGAAGCTCGGGACGTTATTTGCCAGGAGAACACCATGCCGGTCATAGATCAGACCACGTGCCGGTTCCAGCAGCACCAGTCTGGTCCGATTGTTTTCCGACAAGTCTCGATAATACGGCCCTTCATAAATTTGAAGGTGCCAGAGACGCAGACCGAGCAACATGACCACCAGCAAGAGTCCTACACGCAGAATGAAGAGCCGTCGATGAAGGTCACCAAATTCTGATTCCGAATAATGCGACGTTAGCATAATGAAGGCTTACATTCGAGATTCAGACATCACCTGCTCGATATTCAAACGACTCCACATGAGCCAGTAAATCGCTCCTCCAATCACCGCATCAAGGCAGGCTTGCGGCAGCACCACGGTCCAGACGGCCCACCACCAATCCTGTTGCACGCTGAGCCTAAGAACGAACGGAGTCACCAGTCCAGCCAAGCAGGAAACAACCAGCAATCCCATCACAAGGACGACGGGGCTCAGATAGACCACCTGCCGGCCTACGACGCCCGCGACGAACCCCACAGCCCCCTTCAAAACTGCGCTGGAAATCAGATCTTGCGCAGAGAACAGGCTCATGGCCCATCCGAGCGCAAGCCCGACCAGCAAGCCATCCAGTTCTCCCCATAGGAGACCGATCAAGCACACGGCCACAAAACCCAGATCCGGTTTGACCCCCCACAAACTGATGTGCTGCAAGAGAACGGACTGAACCGGGACAAGACCGACGATTACGGCAAAATAAATGAGCCCTTTCATGGCTTGAGCTTCGGAACGCCAAGACGTTCCCCTTCAGTCGGAACAAAAGAAGGCCGAATGACCAACACTTCCTCGACCCGATTTGGATCAACCTCCGGAGAAAGTTCCGCAGATTGGAACAGCGCTTCCTCTTCCTTATCGATTCTTGTGATCGTCCCGATCGGGATACCTCGGGGAAATCCCCCGACCAATCCCGATGTGACGACGTGATCTCCCGGTCGCGCGTTGGACAACAGCGGAATGTACTTGAGTCGAGCCTGCCCCTGCGTCGTCCCTTCGACGATGCCCTCATCTCTGGTGCGTTGGATTAATCCGGCAATCGCATTATTGGGATCCGTCACGAGCAGGACGACGGCAGTGGAAGCCGTGGTCTTGACGACGCGACCAACCACACCTGCCGGAGTGATCACTCCCTGGTCCGACTGAAGCCCGTCCGACGCCCCCTTGTTCAAAATGATCGTCTTGTACCAATTGCTCGTATCGCGCCCGATCACTTGGGCGGCCACTGATGTGGGAAGGGCTTGCTTCTTAAACTCCAGCAGTGCGGCGAGTCGCTCCGTCGCCGCCGAGGCTTCTCGCAGTTGTCCGTTTTGCTCCTTGAGGAGGTCCAGTTCTCTCTTCAACCGTTGATTTTCTTCTTCAACCTCTTGGAGTGCCACATATCGTCCCCAAATATCGGCAATCCGATCATGAATTCCAGCCACGGCTTGAAGAGGCCAACTGATGATCCATCCAAACGGACTGCCCACCTGTTGAAAGACATTTTGAAGTTGGCCGGGTAGAAGCAGAAAGCCGAGCACGAGAATGACGGCCAGAACGAGGGCAACACGCCGAGCGCTGTACGGTGCGCGTAAATTGACCATCCGCATGAGGGATGGAACCTTACCGGAGGTTGTTCGCCTGAGACATAACCGATACCTTTCGGAGGAGATCCAGCTCATCCAGAATCTTGCCGACGCCCAACACCACGGAAGTCAGCGGATCGTCCACCGTAATGATCGGTAAGTTCGTTTCTTCTCGGAATCGTGTGTCCATCCCTTTCAGGAGGGAACCTCCCCCTGTCAACACGATCCCGCGGTCGATAATATCCCCAGCCAGCTCGGGCGGGGTATTTTCCAACGCAATCTTGATCGCGTTCACGATCGTTCCGATGGGTTCCTGCAACGCTTCACGAACTTCAGCGTCGTCGATGACCAACGTGCGCGGAATGCCGGAGATCAAATCCCGCCCCTTGATCATCATGGTCTTTCGCTCCTCGAACGGGTAAGCGGACCCGATTTCAAACTTGATCCGCTCCGCCATATGTTCGCCGATCAGCAGATTGTACTTTTTCTTGATGTAATTCATGATCGCTTCATCCATACGATCCCCAGCGACCTTCACGGATTCGCTGTACACGATGCCGCCGAGCGAGATGACGGCGATGTCCGTCGTGCCGCCTCCCACATCGACCACCATGTTGCCGGATGGCTCCGTGATCGGCAGCCCGGACCCTATGGCGGCCGCGACGGGCTCTTCGATCAGATAGACTTCTCGTGCCCCGGCCAATTCGGCGGAATCGCGTACGGCACGTTGCTCCACCTGCGTGATGCGGGAGGGCACGCCGATGATGATACGCGGCCGCACAAACGCGCTGCGATTGTGCGCCTTCCGGATGAAATGTTTCAGCATTTGTTCGGCCATCTCGAAGTCGGCAATCACACCTTCCTTCATCGGCCGAACCGCGACGATATTCCCGGGCGTACGGCCGAGCATTTTCTTCGCATCGGCTCCGACCGCCAGCACTTTTTCGCTTTTCTTTTCAACCGCAACGACGGAGGGCTCATTCAGAACGATTCCTTTCCCGTGAACATACACGAGCGTGGTCGCAGTACCTAAGTCAATCGCCAGGTCATCGGAGAACCAACCGAATACATCTCCTGGGAACCCCACAGCGTCTCTCCCTTCATATTGGCCTGGCGATCCGGCGCCCGACCTGTGTGCTACGTGTCCGACTTACTTAATCCGGGACCGCAAGTTGACCGGCATCCAACACCTGAGTCCTTGCTACTTCATCACCAAGCCGACGACCTTGCTCATTCCCAATGAGCAAAAAACTTTCAAACGCTAAAATGGCCAGAGATACGAGCCACCCGATATATGGGACTGCATATGCGATCTGTGCGCCTCCCAGCGGAAGATTCCGGATGATCGACTCTCGAAAACCGGCCGTATCCCGGCCGTCCAATCGCATGGTTTGTAGACCGACCAAACGCTTGCCGATACTTCTTCCACCCGCAAACCCATCGGCAATTAAAATGTAGGCCAAGCCGGAAAGGAAGCCGACCGGAGGAGCGATTTCTCCCGCAGCGACAACAATGAACAGATCGATCAACTTCGCGATGAATCGATTCAGGACATGGGCCTTCGGATAGACTCTTACTTCCAGCGCCGTCGAGGTTGGCCCCTCCCCTGCCAAGGAATCTCCTTCTAATTAGTGGCAAATTATAACAAAACGCATCAACTTGCACAAACAAAGAGCTATCTTTTTCGAAGTTTGTTTGGGAAGCCATCCTGAGCTGCCTGGATCCCGAGAAACGCGACGGTTTTACACACTCTAGGGAAGGTCTGATTAATTCCGTTTTATTGCCAACGAACTCTCAACATACCTGATATTCGACTGGCCCGTGATCGAAATTCAGAATAAATCAGACCTTCCCTAGAAACGCACTGCCAAATCTTCCCTGTCCATCAGTGACAGGGATGGTCTTGCCTTTCCACTCCGCCCATAAGTA
>JBBIKN010000091.1:0-13357 GCA_037445435.1 Nitrospira sp.
ACGTACGACCCGCGGTTTAGGAAACCGCTGCTCTATCCAACTGAGCTACGGGGGCAAGGCCTGTAATCATATACTTAGCAGATCCGCGCGACAAGCGCTTTCTCGGCGCCCGTCCTCGTCACAAAAACATACTCGCTCGTTGCGGTCGCCTTAAGCGCTTTTAATGCTCCGAGCACGGTTGAGTTTAATCTGGCGGGAATTCCCCATCTAGAAGGATGGGGATGAGAGCAGGAAGCCGCGAAGCGGCTCATGCAAAGCATGAAACAACAGAGACCACGGCTGTCAGGCCGTGGTTCTTCATCGGGATGAAACGGGTCCGGCCGTTTTTGCATAAGCGGCTTCAACAACCAATACGCTTCGCCTTAAGTCAACGCTCTCCCACTTCAGGGTGAGTGCTTCGGCTTTAATACGGAGGCCGCAATGGATGCCCACCGTAATCAACGCCGTCAATGAAGAAGAAGGAAGTTCAGCCAAGAGGCGAGATTCTTCGTCTGCCTCCAACCATCGCAATCGAACCTTCGACTCTTTCCGAAATTTGACCTTACAAACAGGATTCTCTCCTTCGTACAGGCCCATTTCGACAGCAATTGAAAAGGAGTTTTAGCACGGCTAGCTCGCGGTTCACTCGAATTGGTGTGCCGCGCAAGGCATTCTTTTACAAACTTCCTAGACCTAGGGGTTCCCCTAGCTGAAGTATTGGCCCAAGTGAGTACAGTGCTCCCCTCCGACTCACCGATGAAAACATCCAAACCTATTCTCTACCAAGTACCCTTGCTGATCGCGGCGATCGCAGTGGTGATCGTAGTCACCTGGCTGACGGCCTGGCAGTATGTTCAGCAGTC
The DNA here is from genome assembly GCA_037445435.1 of Nitrospira sp. Classification (GTDB taxonomy): domain Bacteria; phylum Nitrospirota; class Nitrospiria; order Nitrospirales; family Nitrospiraceae; genus Nitrospira_D. The sequence goes on from JBBIKN010000091.1 coordinate 843, forward strand.
GCTCATTAGGACAGCAGGGGAAGCGCTCACCTTCGGGGCGGCGGAAATTGCCTTGAGATTCGACCGGATGATCTTCGAACGCTACGGTGATATGCGTGTCATGGCGGCCGTCATCTCGGATCGCATAAAAGACGATCCGGCATTTGTACAGCGCTATGTCAATACGGTGCGTGACACCTACAGGGCATACCATTGGGTCGCGGTGGCAGATAGAGAAGGGCGCTTGGTGGGATCGACTTCCGCTGAATCGCCGCCAGGAACGGATGTCAGTCGGACTCCCTGGTTTGAGGAAGTCCGTGTACGGGTAGCGGGCCGTCCGGATGTCACGGTGTTGGAAGGAGTGGAAGCGTTTCTGACCGAGGAAGGCGCGCCCGATGCAATCGCCATCTCCCGGGCTATCTATGATTCGGGTGGTGCCTTTGCCGTCGTGGTCACGAGCCGCATCGCCATCCCGGTCTTGGAAGCGGTTGTCGTGGAAACGCTCACCAGTTTGCAGAACAGAAATTCCACATTGACCGAGGTCGAGTACCAGATCATCGCCGAGGATGGGGTGGCCTACGTCGACAGTGACTTGGCTCATAAGGGCGGATCCAACATCTCCACTCTGGGCCTGCGTTCGCTGGAACTGGCCCGTCAAGGGCCGGCCGGTTATATCGAGGAAATGAATCTGCGGCGGCACATCCCGGTCATCACCGGGTACAGCCTGGCTAGAGGGTGGGGCCAGCCCGATGGATTTCGGTGGACGGTGCTGGTGCGTATCCCAACGGCCTCGCTGGTGCAGCCGGTTCAAAATTTTCATCTCAAGGTTGTGGCGGTAGGGGTCGCCATCGTCGTGCCGATTTGTTATCTCCTCATCTGGATGCAAGCACGATAGCGGAAGGAATGGCAACTCGCCCAGGCGGAACGGCTGCGCGCCACGGCAGTCGAGGCGCAGTATCATCTTTTGTTGCAAACCACGGATCCGGACATCTTCGGAGTGGATCAGCAAGGTCGCTGCACCTTCATCAACCGGGCAGCGGCAAATATGCTGGGTTATACGCCAGATGACCTACTAGGGCACCCGTTTCACGATCGTGTGCATCCCGAAGGCGATACATCCTGTGGCAACCAGGGCGTGTTGCTGCGGACTCTCTTCCATGGTGACTCCACGCGGCTCGTCGAGCAGCTGTTCCGCTGTCAGGATGGGACTGTGCTGGAGGTCGAATGTTCGGCCTTTCCCCTCGCGGAAGCCACCGACACTACCGACTTCGTGCTCACGTTTATGGACATCAGCGATCGCAAACAGCGGACCAAAGAGCTGTTGCAGTATCAAGAGCGTCTCCAGTCGCTCGCGACTCAGTTAAGCCAGGCGGATGAGCTGGTCCGCCAACGCCTGGCGACCGAGCTGCACGACAACCTCGCACAGACGCTCGCTCTCGGCCGGATGAAGCTGGTTGCCTTGTCGCGCACCACGATGTCTCCGCTTGCAGCCGGTATCGCCCCCGTCACGGAGCTGCTCAAGGAAGTGCTAACGGTCACTCGACAATTAATGAGCGACTTGCGCCCGCCGATACTCGGCGATGACCGGGATCTGGCTGCAGCGGTCCATTGGGTGACGGCCAAGCTGCAGCGTCATGGGTTGACCGTCTGCGTGGTGGACGACGGCAAGCGGAAGCTGTCGGATCCTGACGTGCTGCGCATCGCGCATCAATCGCTCCACGAGCTGCTCTTCAATGTGCTCAAGCATGCGCAGGTGACTGAAGCGACCGTGCGGCTGCGCCGGATCGGCGGCTTCCTCGCCATTCAAGTCAAGGACCGTGGTACCGGTTTTAAAATGGAGGACACGCAGGCCCCCACCCGGGAGGGTGGGTTCGGTTTGTTCAACCTGCGTGAGCAACTGCGTGCAATCGGCGGACACATCGGCGTCTCGTCCTCCCCTGGACGTGGGGCCAGGGTGACGACACTGTTGCCGTTGCGGACCCGCTCGGTGGTCACGACGCAGACTGGGCGTCAGGAGGACCAAACTGCTGCTGTGCCTGGCGGTGCGGAAGACCGCCCCATGCAGATCAGAATTCTCTTGGCGGACGACCATCAGATCATGCGGCAAGGTCTCCGCAGCATGCTTGAAAGCGAACCGGGATTCGAGGTTGCCGCCGAAGCAACGGACGGCGAAATGGCGGTGGAGTGCGCCGCGTCCGTTCGTCCGGACGTGATCCTCATGGACATCAACATGCCCAAGCTCAACGGTGTGGAACCCACCCGTCGCATCAAACAGCGGTTTCCGGACATCGCCGTGATCGGGCTATCGATGCATGAGGACCCGAAGCTGGAACAGCTGATGTACGAGGCCGGCGCCTCCGCCTACCTGTCGAAGGGCACGGCATTCAATATTGTCTGCGATACGATCCGTCAAGTGCGGGAGCGGAGATTTCACGGAGAAGAACTAGCCGGTCAACTGACTCCACTTTTGCCGGACTTGGGCGGCAGATGATGATAGGAGACCCGAGCGGCATGGCTACTGTCATGTAATGTGTGGGCGAATGCCTCGTACGCAGCCAACTTCTGGTCCTTCAGACAACCGCTCCTCGTACACCATGGATTCCTTTTAGGAAGCCCGTAGCTCACTTCAATTCCGTGTCGGTCACGGTGGAACTGTGGATAGTTTCCGGTTGGAACGCTGAAGTGTCGCTTCCGATATCACGTCTCAGCCAGTACGAAAGCGTCCTTGTCGATGTCCTACTCGCGCACGGAGCCAACATTACTCAGGAGTGGGTGAAAGAGGGCCGCTGCCGATGGTAGCGTAAGTATGTCTGAGAGACGAACCTTTTCATCATCCTCTGCGACAATTCTACGGTGCTCCTCAGGTTCTTGGAAGCGGACGTGTCATGCGCTCAATAGACGGTTTTCCGACAGTCTCAAGTTATCTGCGTCTGGGAGGCCTTATGCGGTATGTGCTGCAGCTGGTAGTAGTGGCTGTGATGTTGGGAAATATAGAGGTGGTCCAGGCGCTTGATGTTGGGAGTCGAGAATCCTTAAGAGGAATCTCAGGAGTAGGGGTGATGGTTGAGGAGGTGAGTTCCGATGCCTCAACTGATGGTCTCTCGCAAGATGAGATCCGGACGGCGGCTGAACTGATCCTCCGCTCTAAGGGTATTAGAGTTCTCACGAACAGAGAAAGAACGAGATTCGGATCAGCACCGTACCTGTATATCAATGTCAATACACTGAAGGAGGTGCTGGGATTGTACGCGTATGCCGTAACCGTGGATCTTAAACAGGTCGCGGGACTCTTGTCGAGGAAGGGCGCGCAGGTCTGGGGGACTACCTGGTCAGCGAGTGTTGTGGGAACGGTGGGTGAGGCGAATGTGCGCCAAATCATCACCGATGGTGTCGAGCCTCTGATCAAGGATTTTGCTCACGACTTTTTGTCGATCAATACACGATGAAAAGGCGTCTCACTCAACAAACCACGTAGATTTCGCACAGACGGCTGGTCTGTATCTTCGCTTCGGAAAAGTAGTTCATACTTGCTGGCAACAATGTTCAATCAGCTCCTGCCGTATTCTATGCGGACATATTCGAATCCGCCAATCTCTCCCGCCATTCACCCATGGTCGCGTCGATCTAACGGCGTCCGTGTCGGCCAAAATTACCCCATAATCCAGACGGTCTAGGTCTTAAGCTGACAGTCGTGTTGCTTACCCGGTGCCTCATCTCGACAAAGCCTTGCTCGAAGTGTCCTTCTAAGCGCTCGACATGTGACAACATAGGCGTTAGGGTGAGTGAGACCGCTTTGTTCAGATCTGCGCCAAGGAGAGGAGGGATTTGCATGGCCGGGATGTTCGGGGAGAATCCTCTTATTGTGTTGATCGCGGTGGGGCTTGTGGTATTGGCAGCTGTAGTCTTTGCGCTGATGACAGCCGGATTTTAAATTCTAACGGCTTACGTGCGAGGCTATCCGTCGCTTGTTGCCTGCCTATCAGTTGGACCGAGGAGCTGGTCTCATGCCGTGACCAGCTCCTATCCGCAGCATCCGCCGGCGAAGACTTGTCGTTGGCGGTAGGCATGCCAGCAAGCTGGACAGAGTTGAGCCGTAAGGTGCGTAAAACCGTCGACTGACTCTATTCGCCGTTCCACGACCCTTCCACAATCGGAGCAGGGGCCTGTTACAATCGATGGAGCACTAGACTCTTGGGCTATCATGCGTTCCCCGTTTCGTGTTCGAACGGATCCGTTGGTTGCAGACCGCCGACATGAACCCTCTTCCCTGTTTAGATCGCAACAAATTCCAAACGCGCCCTATCAGAGAGCCGGTTTGGCTTCGCTGTATGTCCCGCTGGATGGTCTGCAAACGGTTGTCCAGCGCTGCCACCGTTCTTTCCAAAACCATCAAGTGATCTCTCGTCAGTCTTGCTCGTTCTGTTGCGAGCATCGTTCCCTCCTTTCGAGTGATTAGACTGCGCAATGTCGAATAACGCCGATGACAATCCCTTCGATCTGAAATTCATCCGATGGTCGGACCACGATCGGTTGCATCATGTCATTGGCGGGGTGCAGTTCAATGTGAGCATCCTTCTTGACAAATGTCTTAATCGTCGCTTCACCATTTACCAAGGCCACGACGGTTTGCCCGTTTTTAGCCGTGCGTTGTTTGTGCACCACCACAAGGTCGCCTGGTAATATGCCGTCGTCTTTCATGGATTCTCCCTTAACTTTTAAGGCGAAGGTCTCTCCGCCTCGCAACATGCTCGGAGGGATGTCCACGAGTTCCGATTGTGATACCGGCTCGATCGGGGAACCAGCTGCAACGAGACCGGCCATGGGAACGGCTGTCTTCTCGCGTCGTAGTTGATTGAGCACCACCGATACGACACCGGGAATCCTTCGCATACCGGCTTCATAACGTGCTACAGACACTCGAGTCGTCTGTAAGGCTTCGGCCAGTTGTTGCTGCGTGAGGCCAAGTTCTTCTCGAATATCTTTAAGTTCTTTCGATCTCATGATGTATCCATTGGTAACACGCGTATTTCTTCCTGTCAAGAGGATATTTCTGGATTACCTGTGCATAACTTCCCGATCGAAGGAAGATGTCAATGTTACGAGCGGCCGAACGTTCTAGAGATAGAGAATCGACCGTCTTTTTTTGGGTTTTATTGCGAAGGAATCCAAATACACAAGATATAGTAGTTTATTCTCATTCCTATACAATGACGAAAAAATAGGCAAAAAGGTCTCTTGAGCCGTATTTCGCGGATTCTTGTATCGCGAAGAGGGTTGCGCACAGGTTTATCCACAGAAACTGGGGAGAGCGAAATGTCGTGGAGAACGGGAACGAGTAAGATCTATCGGCGTGGAATGAAATGCAGAGAGCCCGCTTTGAAAGCAGCCCGTACGTGGCTGCCGATGGCTAGTCGAAGTTTAACCCCATGCAGATCACCATGTGCTAAAGCGCCAATACGACGAAGCCTTGGACAAGAACTCTTGCCCGCTCCATGCCTCCCTGCTATTCCACCAACTCTTCATTCAGTGCCACGGCTTTGATATGCGCGAAGAGCCGCTGCCCCGGCTTCAATCCTAAGGTCACAAGGGATCTTTTGGTGATACTGGCGACGAGCGGTGTTCCGATGTCCAACAACACGTCCACCGACGACTGATTTATTTCCCGGACCTCAACGATCGTTGCTTCTAGAATGTTTAGCACGCTGGTTGGAGAATTGGTCCGACCGACGACCAGACTGACGTCGTTAGAAAGGATATGGACACGCACGGTTTGCCCGACGGCGGAAGGCTGAAGCGGTACGAACAGCGATTGACCCATAAATTCGAGTTGAGTCAAACCGTACCGGGGATCATGGCTTGTCACGCAAGCGTCCAAGACCGCCCCCACTCGATGAGAGCCAAAGTTCCCTCGAAACTGCAGAGAGGTAAGGATCTCATTAAGAACGCCGACTCCCACGACATGGCCTTCTTTCAAGAGAATGACGCGGTCGGCCAGCTGAAGAATTTCAGTGAGTGCATGACTTACATACAGCACCGGGATGTGCAAGTGCTTGTGGAGCCGATGGATAAATGGAAGCAACTCCTGCTTGCGCTGAAGGTCGAGAGAGGCAAGGGGTTCATCTAGCAGTAGTAGTTTGGGGCTCGTCAAGAGGGCGCGCCCGATCGCCACGCGCTGTTGCTCTCCGCCGGAGAGTTTGTGAATGCGTCGTTCAAGAAGATGGTCGATTCCTAGGATGTCGACCACCTGCTCAATAGCAATGCGGCGCTCTTGCGGAGGAACACGCTTGTATCCGTAAAGCAGATTCGAGCGTACGTCGTAATGGGGGAACAAGCGAGGTTCTTGGAAGACATATCCGACTGGCCGTTTATAGAGCGGGAGGCATAGACCGATCTTTTCGTCCTGCCAGACATCGGTACCGAACTGCATGAAGCCGGGCGACGCCCGCTCAAGTCCGGCCAGGCATCTCAAAAGAGTTGTCTTCCCCGACCCGGATGGTCCGAAGATAGCGGTGATACCGGACATCGGTACATCCACATCGACGTTCAGATGGAAGGATGGAAATCGTACATCAAAACGTGCCAGTAAGCGGCTCATGACACATGGATGGGAAAGCGGCGGTTTACGATGAACACCGCCAGCAATACCAAAAATGAAAAGATCAACATGCAGGCGGAAATCGCATGGGCCTGAGCATATTCCATGGCTTCTACATGCTCAAAGATGGTCGTCGAGAGGACGCGCGTTTGTCCAGGGATCGATCCTCCGACCATGAGCACCACCCCGAATTCTCCCATCGTATGTGCGAAGCCGAGTACAATCGCACTGATATAGCCACGCAGGGCGATGGGGGATATGACTGTTAGAAACGCATCCCAATGTGAGGCGCGAAGCGACCAGGCCGCTTCCATCGGGGCTTTGCCAACGGTTTCAAACGCACTTTGCAGAGGCTGTATCACAAACGGCATCGAGTAGAACACTGAAGCAATTACCAGCCCGGTGAAGGTGAAAGCGAGTGAAAGATCTGCAAGCCGACCTAACGGTCCATAAGGACCCAACGCCATCAGGATGTAAAATCCTAGGACGGTGGGAGGAAGCACGATAGGCAACGCGACCGCCGCTTCTACAATGGGTCTGAGTCGGGATCTGGTATGTGCCAGCCACCAAGCGAGCGGTGTGCCCACGATCAGCAGGACGATCACTGTTGTCGTAGCCAGTCGTAAGGTTACCCACACCGCGCTCAGGTCTACATCAGTCATTGGCCCCATCCATGCTACTTCAGCACATAGCCATAGCGTTCGATGATTCCCCGTGCCAGCGGACCACGGATAAACTCCAGGAGCGATTTTGCCGCCGGATTGTCCTTTCCCTTCCTTAGCAAGATGACGTCCTGTTTGATCGGTTCATGAAAATGATGGGGTACATCCCAGCGACTTCCCTTTCCTTTGATCTTCGGGTCCATAATTTGAGCCAAGGCCACAAAGCCCAACTGTGCATTGCCGGACTCGATGAATCCCATGGTCTGGCCGAGGTTTTCCCCCATGACGAGCTTCAGCTGTAGGCTTTCCCAGACGTCAAGCTTTTGCATGGCCTGCATCGCCGCGAGGCCATAGGGGGCAGTCTTGGGATTTGCGATCGCCAGGCGTTTGAATGTTTCAGAGTGTAATGTCTCTTCTCCTTTCACCAGGTCGGCATTCGGACTCCAAAGCACGAGACGTCCTACTGCATAAGTGAAGCGACTGTCCTTGACTCCCAACCCTTCATCTTCTAACAGCTTGGGGCGCTCGGCATCGGCAGAGAAAAATACGTCGAAGGGGGCGCCGTTCTTAATTTGGGCATAGAAGTTTCCGCTGGAGCCGGCGGCGACTCGGAGGGTGTGGCTGGTCGCCGTTTCAAATTCTATCGCGATTTCTCGGAACGGCGGCACAAAGTTGGCGGCGACGGCCACTAACGCTTGCTCGGCAAAAGCCGGAATCACAGCCGTGCTCGAGAAGGTCAGCAAGCACCATGTAAAAATCCTGTATTTCATGCCTCTCCCTTTTTAAATTCTGACTCGCATGGACACATAAAAATAATCACTGTCTTTGTTTCCGCCGGTCGGTAATTGGGCAAGGATGGCGGGGTTGTCAAAGTACGAGCCTTTGAACCAATGGACGTATCCGACATCGAAATCCAGGTTGGGACTAAGCGCCCATTGCGCTTGTAGCTCGACGTCATGCCCTAGCGATGTGCCGGCTTGTCCGGTCACATCCCGCAAGCCGTTATTCCCGAAGAAATCCCGGCTCTGAGCCAGATACCAAACTCGATGCTTCACTTGGACTATCGAGTCTTTTGTCGGTGTGACCACCACGCGCCAGCCTGGGGAGATCAGGTTCGTTCTGAAGAATGGACCCCAGATGCCGGTCGGTCCATATTCCCACCGTCGAGCGCCGAATAACGAATCGAACCCTTCATCCTGACTATCGCCAGGCTGACGATCTCCACTGGCGTAGTCGAAGTGAAACAGGAGTCGAGGCCTCCAAGAGATGTTGAACGTATATCCGAGATCAACGTGTTGAAGATAAGCGAAGTGATCAGCCACTCCCCTGGATCCAATTTGCCAAGTTGTTTCAATCTCATAGTCCGGCTCTCCCGGTCTGGGATCTTTATACAGACGCCCTCCGAACGTCGAGTAGGTGCGATGATCGGCGATATTCGACCCGCGCCTATCGTTCAGCCCCAAGTAGTATGCATCCACCTGAAACCATGGAAGAAGCCGATTTTCCAAGTAGGTTCCCCAGAAGAACAACGCGCTGTGTTGCTGGTCGAGTCTGACGTCATCTCGGATGACCGGTTCCACGACGAACGCCCTGAGCCGCCAGGTCTCGCCTTGGCTGACTTGCCAGTGGAATCCATCGAAGGAATTGACCGTATTTCGAAAGGCGTTTCGCGCGATCAACCGTCGACTTCCGAAGTCCATCGTCATGCGCCCGAAGTGGAAGTCAGTGCGCAACCCTGTTCCCATAACATTGTTCAGCGTGAATGACCCGAATAACTGTAAGATGTCAAACTCGTTGATGTTCGTGGCGTTACGGAAATCACCAGGGTCGCCGTTCAAATAAGCCCGTGAGTCCTGACCTTCAAAGAGAAACCGAAAGGGGCCACTCCCTCCCAACCCGACGCGTAACCGAGATCGGAGAGCGATTTGTGCATCCGTCCGCCCGTTTCCTATGGCTTGGCTCGCTCGCCACGGGTGATCGTACGACTCGAAACGGGTGCGATTTTCAAGCCCGAGATCGATCCAGTCCGGCAGATGGAGGGCGGTCTTTTCGTAACGAAGCCAGTCGATTTCCCGCCGCCGGTTGAGGACCGCATCGGCCGGTTCGATCCAATTGGCGCCGGTTTGATCCGTCACTTTGAAATAGCCGTCGTGGGTGATCCATCCATGGTCATGCATGTATTTGAGCACAGGGTCTTCCGTATTCTTGAACTCCCAACGCCCGTCTTTCTGAACCAGTTCGCCATACTCCACGGCATTCACCGAGCTCGTCTCCGTGAGAAAAAGGATGGCGCTGAGGAAGCCATAGTACAATGCCTTGCTCGACATGAACGTCCTTTTCATTCATCCATCGCGTTTTACGACGATTCCTCTATGGGTTCGCTTTCGTGTGGGTACCCTGCTCAAACAACGCGCCATGCTCGGACCCTTCCTGTCTCGCTGGTGTCGTATCCGCCAAGTGCGGAAATCTCATGGCGGAATGGGCGGCTGACCAGCGTCTCAAACAGTCGTGGCAGGGTTGGATGGGACTTTAGATAGGCTTTAGGTACGACAAGGTCATAGCGCGCTGCTTGCAACGGTACAAAATCCAGGTCGAAGAGCTGTGCGGCCGACCGAATCCCAATCCCGACATCCGCCTGCCGCTCTGCAATGGCCCGGGCCACGGCGAAGTGCGACGATACGATCCGGTCATACCCTTGAACCTGTCCCGGCTGAACTCCCGCAGCATGCAATCGCTGATCAAGCAGCAGTCTTGCTCCAGATCCCTCTTCTCGGTTGATCAGCGTCACCATTGGTTCCGGAAGATCCGCGGCTGTGCGAATGGACTTTGGATTACCTCGGCGAACAAGAAGTCCTTCTTCCCATGTGGCAAAGGTCACCACCTCATATCCAGACCCCTTCAGCGACCGCTTAAGAAACGGCAGATTTGACTCGCCTGTCACTGGATCAAAGAGATGAACGCCGGCGATATGCACTTCGCCTCGTTGCAAGGCTTGGAGGGATGCCATGCTGCCCATCGTCCAGCCGACGACGGTTGTGTGGTCCTTATAGCGTCGCAAATGTTCACCGACCAAAAAAATCGCCGGGTCACAACCGGCCACAGAGATTTCCTGTTCGATCGCGTCTCGATCGCGCGAGAGTTTGACGCGGACTGTGCTGCCGGACAGCTTCCTGCCTATCTCAGTGACATAACCGTCGGTAGGGACGGCGAAGGAGAGTTGCTCGCCTAAGTCGGCAACAGGCCGTACGACCGTTCGCTTACCGATGGTTGAAACTTTGACTCGGATCGGTTGAGTGCTCGACTCGGCTTGGGGGAGACGGCCGACCAAGGTGCCTTCCATCAACTCTTCCGATGGGACAAGACTGAACAGGTCTTCAACGCGGCAAGTCAGGACCGAGGCTAATTGAAGGGCAACGGCGGTCGTCGGCAGGTAGAGGTTCGATTCGATGGCCGAAATAGCTTGCCGCGTAACGCCCGCTCGCCTGGCCAGTTCCACTTGAGAAAGGCCTCTTTGCATGCGCAGCTCTTTAAGGTGATTCGAAAACTGCGGAGAGGTGACGTTGTGCTTTCCAGAGGAGCCCATATGATTTGGATAGCAAGTATACTATACATAAGTCAAGTATTATGGATACAAGCATGGTTTTATTTAGCCAGTCGATGGGCTTCCAATGAAACGATAGGCGACCGGATGGCGTGAGCTGGGAACGCTCGCAAGGGTGGGCCGTGTTGACTCACAAACAAGCGGCCAGGACGTGCATCGGCTGTTGGGGCGGTCGGTGGTTTCGTCATCGTCATCGCACGCGGTGAGCTACGCGGGCACCCTACGAACGATCTATGGCTTGATGGAATTGCTGGCTGAGGCTAGAGATTGAGTCGGTATCGAGTTGAGATGTAGAGACTGTACGGTTGTTGGGGATCACTCTGCCGGTGATCGTTCCACTGCAGGCTGGCCTGGCCGGATACGCTGCCGTGAACGGACGAGCCACCAGGCTCCAAGGGTCGGGAGCCAAATCCATGTGACCTCACTGGCAAGCACCCGGAAAGCGTCTGCAGTGAAGAACTCACCGATTCCGATCGGAGACACCACGACCGGTCGAAGGGGGAAGAAATATCGGTTGGTATCGAACGGTGAGAAAAAAGCCACGCCTAAGCCTCCGTCGGTCATCGCGTCCAGCACACCATGTGAGGCGGTGCAGAGAAAGAAATAGACGAAGAGCCAGAACTTCGCAGTCCTGGAGTTGCGTTGGGACCACAGCCCCACGAGAGCGGCACTCAGCAGGCCGGCGAAGAACAGGGAATGGGTCAAGCCGCGATGCCCCCACAGGTCGCCGTATCGAATCCCGAGGGAAAAGCCAATGACATCCAGATCCGGGACCATCGAGCAGACCATGCCGACAAACAAGACGTGCTTGGTCATGATCGGCTGTTGAGCCGCTCGTCCTAACGCCAGGGCCACGAAAGCGTGGGAGAATGCCGATGCCATGAACGGACCTTTTAGATGACAGAACGGTGATCACGCTCCGTTCCCGAACCCCACTTGTCGCCAAGCTTCATACACAACAACCGCCACGGCATTCGAGAGATTCAGGCTGCGACTTTCCGGACGCATAGGCAAACGGATGCGTCGTTCTTCAGCAAACGATTCAAGCAATGCGGACGGCAGCCCACGAGTTTCCGGGCCGAATAAGAACACGTCGCCCTTGACATAGTCGATGAGATCGTAACGTCGAGTACCTCTTGTCGAAACAGCGAACAACCGGTGATCCTTGAAGCGCGCTGCGCACTCAATCCAGTGATCGTACACGTTGAGCGTGGCAAACTCGTGGTAGTCCAAGCCGGCCCGCAGCAGTTGTTTGTCATCCAGAGAAAACCCCAACGGTTGGACAAGGTGCAGTCGCACACCGGTATTGGCACAGAGCCGGATAATATTGCCCGTGTTAGGCGGGATTTCAGGTTGGTAGAGGATCACATCGAACATGGTGAATGCAGGATCGGCAACAGTCCCTCGTCGTTTTCCGGCAAGATCCACGTGCAACGGATGAGAATCCTAATATCTCTCACATGAGACGTGCAACCTGATGCGATTCACGACGGTGAAGATGCAGGATAAGACGGCCAACGTCGGCAGCATCGGCTGGAGCCTTTCTGTTCAAAGTCTCTCTCGGCCTTTGATCAACTGATGTTCCAAGAATCAATTCGGAGGATGCTCGGAAGGGTCTGGTTACTAGAGGAACTCCTAAGCGCCGACTGGGTCTCCGACTCCATAGAATAATGTCGAT
>JBBIKN010000092.1:0-11731 GCA_037445435.1 Nitrospira sp.
CTCCTTGGCTATGATTCTGGCTTGCTCAGATCAATGTCGGACAGGCTCCTAGACACCATTATGTATACCAACTCAACGTTTAAGTCCAAAGCTGACACGGCGATTGATAGTGCAATCTTGGTAAGTGGTACAACAAGTCGCCCATCTCGCTCAATCTCAAGTGAAAGCTTGCTTAGGTACATTGCCATCCGCGGCCTTAGGGTCTCCCCTCTTGGAACTAATGATGCAGATGCACTTTACCGCGTAGGTAGTCCGATGGGATTTCTGCTGCTCGATGGTGTGGAGATAGTGTGGTTTGGACCTTTTGACCATGAACCAGCTAAGGAGGTTGTGTTCCGGCTCAAATTATTACTCCAGAATGTTCACAATATGAAGGCAATATTTGAAAAAGAAACCGTGAGAACTTTGTCCGCGGAGCAGGTAGAATTCTACCGTAGACTCTGGGCGAGATTGAAAATAGAGGTGTTTGTATCCGGCGAAGTGGACAAGAAGAAAGTGGAAGACAGAGTCAGCGAGCTTACAAGAGATCTGGAAACCCCTCCATGGGTGCTCCTTAATGAGGCAGATATTCAGGCAAAGATTGCCAAGGAATACGACAACATTGGTGAGATATGAATGCCCTGGGGGATTTTTCTGTGCAAGACATCGTGACTGACATGACTATCGGGATATCGGGTTGGACCGTTTTTCTTTGGATCAGCCATCATGCGGGCACTGTTGAATCAGTGGCATCCAAAGGATCTGAATCACAGTTGCCTGGACTCTGCAGTCACGCAGAACCTCAGTTTTCAGTACGTGTACAGGCCGGTCAGTAGCAGCCGGTCCCCATCCGGTAATGCCTCAACCGCACTCCGCGTAGCTTCCCAAGACCTCCACGGGCACGAGCCTGGAGGCTTAGCCAAACCAGAATCGAGGGCCAGTTTTTGTTCCGTGTATTCCACCAAACTACCAAACTAGTTTTGGTCCTATGGCTGCGATCATCGAGGTACCGCAGGTGTCCGTGTTGGATGTTTCGGTGACCTCTTCAAGAAAAGGTGTCGCGTTTTGACCTCATTGATTCTGGCTCAAGGGAGACACGCCGATTTCAGCGCGCGACCACAATAAGATTCATCCTTTTAATCTTTTTCGATTCAGACATGCTTCTGATGAAGCGGTGGGTTGCAGTTATCCCGCCCCCAACGACAACGTAACCTCTTCATCGTTCAGCGTTTGAGGATCGTGTGCCGTGATGCACGTCATTGGTATTCGACCTGGTATTGGTCTTGCTGTTTTCAATTGAACTGAAGAGTTCAACGCATCATTCCGGCAAGAAAGCATGATTTTTCAAGGGTAGGCCCCTATGTCTGTTACGTCGAAAAAGATCAGCACTTATTCAGTTTCTATCATCTCTCATGCAGAACCCCATAATTTGGTTGCCACTGTATCGCTTTTCGATGCCGATGGGAAAACTATTGCCGTTTTGAGGTTTTATTCGCCTGACAGCGCGCTGCAGCCGAACGAATTTCGGGAAGATCTGGGTCATCCTCTGGTCAGCTATCCCTCCACTGCATTGCCATCTATGGTTGATGTCCTTCGTAACGAGAAGCCGTTATACTTCATCTGGCATGATTACATGCCTGTTCGTTGCTTTGGGGAAGTAGAAACAGCGAGAGAATCTATAGGCGAATTAGAGCCAGGCTGAAGGCTACCTAAAATTAAGTGGGTCGAAGCAGGATTAACGGGCACTGTTTCTTCAGATCAGGCCGTCATGCGGATCCCGCTGAATCAATGTGATGCGAGGATCTGAATCACGGTTGCCTGGACTTTGACGTCACGCAGCGCCTTACTCTTCAGCACATGTACAAGCTCGGTCACTTGCACCCGATTCCCATCCTTCGACAATGTCTCAATCCACTCTGGGTGCAGTTCACCAAGGCAAATTTAAGCGGGACTCCGATCTTCTCAGTATCAGACGATCCCGAGGAAGACGGCCAGTGAGCGATCAACGCGCACCATGAGTTCGTGGTTCAACGCTCCAATACGGAAGCAGATGCTGAAGGCCGTTGGAAGAGGAGGGCTCCACGGTGAGTCGGGAAAGCGGTGCATCAAGAATGTCGGTGATCAACAAGCAAATTGTCACGGTGCCAGACGCGGGCATTCCAATCCGGCAAAGGCATTGTCAACGAACAACTTGACAATTTCTGAGCTCGCTTCTAATTTGCAGCTCGTCCTGCATTAACTCACCTTTCATTAGTCTGTGGTTTATTGCGCAGAGATAAAGGATCAACCAATGAGACTATCGATGCACCCTATTTTCATTTGTATTGCGGCTGCCACCATCTGTTCCTTCTTGTTCGTCGGATGTCATCAAGCTGAGGTGCAACCATCTCTACCTGGCGTAGCGATTCCTATACCTGAAGTGTCCATCTTACGCATTAATGTCGATCAGAACGGTCAAAACACCTGTATTGAGGATGCTGCACCGACCATCCTTACCATCGTGGACGATATTAAGAATGATCGGGTCACCGTGACACAAACGACGACGCCACCTTCTCCATTGGGGCCGAAGATCGATCACTACTCCAGTTCCGAGCTCAGGCGAATCGAAGCGACGCTCTGCAGCAGTAGTAATAATAGCTTTAGTTATAAACTGGCCGCTTCGAATACGAATCTCTCGGTGCCGCGAGAGTTCAAAATCAATGGAAGCGCTGGCTTTGATTACGTATCGCTTGACTTCTATGCCAATGGCTCTGGCCACCACGTGACGATAAACAGTCCCGTAGTTGCGGAACTGGCGCTGGGTGGTGGTAGCGATCAAGTCGAGGTCAGAGTCAACAAATTCAATGGCAGTGACTTCCGCGTCGATGCCGATCTGGGTTCGGGCAACGACTCATTCAGCTTCGTTACCTGGCCCAGGCCGATAGCTGGTTCGGTGGCGATTCGTGTCGAAGGGAAGGAAGGTCATGACAATATCTTCCTCGACTTCTATGACAATGCCGAATCCTTTGTTATCCCACATGGCGGGTCACTCAAAATCGACGCGTCAGGGGATACCTTGGATCAACTCGTCTTAGCCACAGACAATGTGGCTGATCATGGGTCTGATAAAATCATAACAGCGTTCCGGGGCACTGTGCACGGCAACCTGCACATCTCGCTTCATGGAGACGATACGATTACCCGGTTGAAGGATCTCCACTGCCTGGGCTCGGCCCCGGGCTTGCTTCCGGCTTGCGTCTTCTATTGCCAGTGCAGCAACGGCCCCTGTCCCCCGCATCTGCCTGGCTCCCAACCAATCTGCAACGCGCCGCAGGGGCTCGAAAATATGCTTCAGAAGAATTCCACCTATGCAAGTGACACAGTCAAGCTCAAGCTTGACATCCAGGCCGACAGCAGCGGCGTGGTAGATGTGCTGGTCGATGGGGGATTAAGCAGCGACGAGGTTGTGATGGTCGTGAACAACGAGAGCAGCCAATTGTCCAACTACAACGCCACGCTGACTGGTGGGCAGCCACATCATTTCAAATCGGACGCCTGCTTCGCTTCACCGACAGCTATTGGCAATCCCTCCGCTGTCAGCGTGGAGCATTGCGATCAGATGCTTCCAGGTCCTGGTTCATTTGATTAGGAAGAGGATCAACCCCGTCGCGGATCTCAATGCTGTGGGGCGGAACTGAGATGCATGAAGGGAACGACAATTTGCACTCTCGCCCCATGCGTATCCAAGCCCTTGTCCCCTTCCGCCAATTTGCAGGGAGATATAGGTAGTGTACGAGACCAGAGAGAAGTGTTATGACAGGGGACCTTCTGACGACGCGCCCACGAAGTAGAGGTGCTTCTCTCCGGTGAGATGCTGCGGCTGGACGATGTAGTCGCCCTGTCATCGAGGGAATCCAGACGGACTTTGCCACTTCCATGTCTCCCCCTGTCATCGCCCAAGCGAGACCGCCCACAATACCTCCGCCGATCGCGTAGGCCATTTTCACGGCACCATAGGGAACCGTAAGAGCCCAGCAGGCTGCTTGGAGCCCGGCTGCCTCGGGGCTGGACAAATAGAAATAAGGGTCAGAGAACAATTTATTGACAGCCCTACCTTGACCCCATATGACTGCGGTGAGATCACCCGGCGCAGTCGTCTGGCGCTTCGACGCCTCAGTCCTTCAACGAAAACGGCGTGAAGTCCGTGTGCCGATCGTACCAGTCCTCGTTCTCCTGGCGCTTCAGCCAGCCGACGATCGCGTAGGTCGCCGGCGTGAAGACGACCTCGACGGAAACCTTGAACGCCCAGTTGAAGGCGATGACCTTCATCATCGTCCCGGGCTGCCAGGTCCCGAGGAAGGCGATCGGATAGAAGAGGGCGCTGTCGACGAACTGGCCGACCGCGGTCGAGCCGATCGTGCGGGTCCAGAGATGGCGCCCCTCGGTCCAGACCTTCATCTTTGCCATGACATAGCTGTTCATGAAGTCGCCGCACCAGTAGGCGATGATCGACGCGACGACGATCCGCCCCGTGCTCCCGAAGACGACCTCCAGGGCAGGCTGGATGACGGCATTGAAGGGCTCTTCCGGATCCCCCGGCATGTGGATCACGAAGAGCCCCATGATGGTCGCGAAGATCATCGAGATGAAGCCCGCCCAGATGACTTTGCGCGTGCGCGCGTAGCCATAGACCTCGGTCAGCACGTCGCCGAAAATGTAGGAGATCGGGAAGAAGAGGTTCCCGGCGCCGAAGGTCACGCCGAAGAGGAGGCACGTCTTGCCCGGCCCGATCAGGTTCGAGCAGAGCAGGACCGTCACGAATCCTGCCATGACGAGATCGTAGTAGCGGTAGTGGCGGGGGGTCGAGACGAGTCCGGGCTCGAGCGGTTCGGCGTGAGCGGTCATCTGCGGACCAGGTTCCTCTCGGCCTGTGGTTCTATGAGCTCCGTACAGGCGTCGTCCGTTCGCGATCCAGCTCCGGATCCCGCCCCGATCCGAGACTCGTCTGCAGCGGCAGGATATTCGCTTTGCAGGCGCGATCCGGATCTCTGTCCAGACCGCACGGTCTTCGGATAGCCGGCCCGTGAAGTAGTTCAGCCACTCAGGAAGGAATCAGAAATTTAAAAGGCTTTGGCCTGGCCGGGAACGTATCAAAGACCTCGTGAAGGATCAATCCCAAGGCTCTGCCATCGGAAATGCGGGCGTGTACCCTGCCAAAGGTCGGCCTAGTCCATTGTTCCCCGTAAAGCTAGGGGGTCGCCTTGTCTGTATACCCAGGCCCGTTTACTCCGCCGCGAGTCTGCAGGACGATGCAGGCCATACGAGACCGGAGATGACGTTATGGCAGGAGTCCCTCTGACGACCGGCCCACGAAATAGAGGTGCTTCTCTCCAGTGAGTTGCTGCGGTTCGACGATGTAGTGGCCTGTCATTGAGGGAATCCAGATGGACTTCGCGACCTCCATGTTCCCTCCCGTCATCGTCCACGCGAAGCCGCCCACAATGCCTCCGCCGATCGCATAGGCCATTTTCGCGGCACCGTAGGGAATGGTGAGAGCCCAGCAGGCTGCCTGGAGCCCCGCTGCCTCGGGGCTCGCTAGATTCGATGGGCTGGACGCGCTCGAGTGCGATGGACTCGTCTCGGATATGTCTTCACCATGAGCCAGTACAGATTCTCCTGTCACGACCAGTACTGTGCAGAAGGTAGCCCCAACAAGAAGCACCCGTCCGGCCTGTACCGGTAGAAAACGATTCGTGCTCATGGCTGTTCTCCAGTGGTGAGGTCTGTCCTATGCGAGACTACCACAAGTGCTCGCGTAGGTGTTTATGGGCCTCTTTCAGTAGTTGGCTTCAAACGACAGCTCCAGTGAAACCGTTTCATTGGAGGTCACGGTGAGCTTTTTCTCTTGCGTACCGAGAAGGGGATGCCAAGCTTTGAGGCGGTATGTCCCGGGTGGGAGGTCTTCGATGGAAAAGGAGCCCTTCGCGTCCGTCACGGCATAATAAGGATTGTCCACGGCATAGCCCCAGTTCTGCATGTAGGGGTGCAGGCTGCATTGCATGGTGAACGCTTTTTGTCCCTTGACCAGTTGCACGACATCGGTGGTCCCACTGGCCTGTAAGGACGGCCGATAGAAGACGACATCTCCTCCGGTTTGATCGGATGCATACCCTTGGATGTCGTGGGGGACCGGGTCTCGATTAAACACCGTGATTCGACGCGTGTCGTTGACCACGGCGACGAACGGCAGAAACCGACAGAGACTCGCTTCCACTTCGGCCTCGGTGAAGGTGAAGGGCTTGCCGCGCTCCACACCTTCCACCACCACGACGGCATCTTTCAGACTGCCGTCCGCCTTGGCCCAGATTTCTGTCAGGAACCGATACCCATGGCCATCGGACAGCTTGCCGCAATACTCATAGTCTGGGTAGCGACGCAACTCGAACTCTTTGGGGGCCGGTATGGTTCCGGTGACGGTCACGGTCCCTCGCACTGTGGCCCCTTCCTGTACTGGCGCCGACTCATAGGCCCAGGCCTCGATTCCCAACCAGGTTGTCAGTACTTGGAGCACCCCTGCCATCAGCCAGAATCCAGTTCCAATGCTTCGCTTCACCGCTGTTCCTCCTGCCATCACTGGTCCTTCGATGTCGCTTGCCGGGTGGCCGGGGCTTGGCCCGACCCGATTCCCAATTGTTACGGGAGTTCAGACAAGAACAGCGACTGCCCGGTGAAGACGACTCGGCCGATACTCCTCCGACCACTTCCCCTACCCACTCACCGTCTTGAATCGCTGAACCTTTGGTCACCCGGCGATAGTATTACTGAGTCTACCCGCCTTCTGCAACGGTGACTTCCACTCTTACGACTGTTTGAGGCGATGCCATTGCGTAAGCTTGATCTCAGTGAACGCGGTCCGTATGATCTCGCGCATAAAACGCTACTTTCAACAAAGGAGCACATCTCATGGCAGACGTCAAAGAGCAGTTGACGAAAGCGCTTGAGCATCTCAAGCAACAACGCGATGAACTTCAAGTGCAGCTTCACCTGGCGAAGGCAGACGCGAAAGACGAATGGGCTCGCCTGGAAAGTCAGTGGGAAGAAATAAAGCCCAAGCTCGAGGCGGCGCGGGAGGAAGTCGGTAAAACGGCGGAATCTGTCGGGGCCGCACTGGGCCTGGCGATCGACGAATTGAAGAAGGGCTATGAGCGGCTGCGAAGTCGACTATGAGGTAACAGAACGGCGTCGATGAGCCGTTCAAAAGAATCTCAGGCAGATCGACCAGAGGCTGGTCTACAGTGTGACGTGACGGAATTCGACTCCGTGGCACGCACTGAGGAGGTAGCGCGCGACTGGATCGGGCCATACGAAGGTCCTTTACTCCCAGACTTTTCAGAGACAGCAAATGAAGCGGCATGACTATTCGAGAAGCGACACGAGATGATTTTGCGCAGATTTGGCCGATCTTCCAAGAAATCGCAGCCGCCGGTGAGACCTATGGATATCCCCGAGACATCACTCCGGAACAAGCGATCGAGCTCTGGATAGATACTCCAAGAAAAACGTATGTGTTCGAAGAGAATGGAAAAATCCTGGGAACCTATTACATAAGAACGAACCAGTTCGGTCCAGGCGACCATGTCTGTAATTGTGGTTATATGGTTTCATCCGTTACCAGAGGGCGTGGGGTAGCTACGGCGATGTGCGAGCACTCTCAACAGATGGCACGGGAGCTCGGGTACAAGGCCATGCAGTTCAATTTCGTCGCATCCAGCAATGAAAGGGCCGTAAGGCTGTGGAACAAGCTCGGCTTCACGACCGTGGGGCGCTTACCCAAAGCGTTCCGCCATCCATCCAAAGGCTACGTTGATACGTTGGTCATGTACAAGTGGCTGGACAGATAACGAGGAAAATCTCATGGCTGGAACTCTCTTCTTCCCGGTGTTGTACTGCAAACAAGTCTCCATTCGGTATGTGCTGACGCATTCCTGCGTGACTGTTCCTCGGGAGATTTCAGTTAGATGACACAGGATAAGAAGCCTCTCTATGGAACAAGAAGTTTGGCTTAGGGTTCGTCTTTGGGGGACTCCTCGCTCTGCTTGAGCCAAAGTTCAAGCAATCTTGTTTCGCGTTCTGACTGAGAAATGTGCTCCAGAGCGAACGCGCCCGTTAAGCGATCCTCATAAAAAGCCCGTTGCTTCGCGTAGGTTTTCTTAAAGGCTTCTCGCTTAAGGGTTTTCCAATTCGCATCGGAGATTCCGGCTTGGGAACGCAAGAGGTTGATCTCGATGGCTTGGAAAGCAAATACTTTCGCCAAAACTTTGATGACCGTCGCATTGGTCAGGAATCTTGGACCCTTATCAGCCATGACTCATCGTTTCAGTTAGGCCAAGGCAAACATGACTGTTCCGACGGGGCTCTCAGCCTCTTACGTGACACGGAACCTCGAAATGGAAACGATCAGTTCCGCACGCCGCTCCAAACTTTTGCCGGATCAATAGGCTTGTCGGGATTGAGTGCCTTGGCCTTTTCCAGTAGGACATCGGTGCTCTCGGGATAAGCCGGATCAGAAATACAACAATTATCGACCGGACAGACTGCCGCGCATTGTGGTTCGTCAAAATGGCCGACACACTCGGTACAACGATCATGGGTAATCACATAAATATTGTCTCCCACCCCCTGACCGTCGCCCACATGATTTCCCTTCGCCTCCGCGTCGCTGCGGGTTTCGAAGATGGCCTCGTTCGGACATTCCGGCAGGCAGGCGCCACAGTTGATACATTCGTCGGTAATCAGCAGTGCCATGATCTGGCCTCCTTTATGTAAAAAGATGTAACAGGGCGCCCGCGTCCTCTTTATTTACCGCAATGCACCCTCTAGGAATCTCATCCTGGAAGGATACTTATGACTTCATCACCCTAAGCCCAATGAATAGGGCAGTCAAGCTGTCTCATGCGCTTTTCCCATAGATCAACAGGATACGCATGTTGCGCCTTTGTAAGTGTCCCTGTCAATGCGGCGGTTCGAAGGAAAACTTCTGGAGAATTCCATTTCTTTCATCGCTTCACATTTTGGTATTCGCGCTCTTCTCCATCCGAAGGGCTGTTCCGCAAAGAATGCATAGTTGGGGAGTTCTGAGCCTGTCACCGAGCAGGAGAAAGCATCGTCCGTTCCGAACTGCCAATGCTGGGTCACCGTTTGGGTGAAGAATCTTGTAGCTTTTTACCGACTTGCGGTTTCCCATCGCCCAAGCTGCTGCCTGACTCCGGCCACTGTGTAATCACAATTTCCATTCGTCGGTTCTTACTCCGGCCTTTTTCAGTCTCATTCGTCGCGATCGGCTTGCTGTCTGCGTACCCCACGGCTTTGACGCGGTCGGCCTCAAGCCCTCCGTTGATCAGAACCTGACTGGCATGCTCGGCCCGTGACCGGGAGAGTTCGCCGTTATCCCGAAGACCCTTCCGAGGATCGATCCGGATCGGCGTGTTGTCGGTATGTTCCGCGACCTCGATGCTCTGGTAACGAAATCCGAGTAAGACGGCGCCGACCCGCTCGAGCAACGAGGTCCCGCCTAGGGTGACCGTGGCGTCACCTGGGGAGAATAACTCACCGGTTGCCAATGAGAGGGTCAATTTATTCCCTCGCTGCCTCAGCGTCGCGCTGCCCTTCTTGAGTTCGGGCTGTAATAGATTCGCAAGACTCTCGCTTATTCTACTCAGTTCTCCATTTGACGGGACTGCTTCACCATCATCTATCACCTCAGAGTCCGGCTCGAGCAGGTTCGTTAAAGAGAGCGTATGGTCGACAGGGAGCAGAGAAAGGGAGGGAGGGCTCTCTTCCTGAGCGGCAGTCGGCACGGCTGGTTTGGACGAATTAAGCTCCAATTCCGCCAACAATTGCTTGGTGCGTGTAAGTTCCGCGTCTTTCGCCGTGAGTTGGGGAGTGAGATCCGCCAGCTTTTGAGTGAGTTGTCTGAGATCCTCCTTGATCTGCGTCAGTTCCTGCTCTTTCTTCGCCGTCTGCTGTTCTGCTTCGGTGACACGGCGCTTGGTCTGGGCCAGTTCCTGCTCCTTCCCGGCCATCTGCTGTTCGACTTCGCCGGCGCGGCGCCTGGCCTGGACCAGTTCTTGATCTTTCCCCGCGATTTGCTGTTCGATTTCAGTGATGCGCCGCTTGGCCTGGGCCAGTTCTTGTTCTCTTCCCGCCATTTGTTGTTCGACTTCAGTCACACGGCGCTTAGGCTGAACCGGGTCTTGCTCTTTCCCAATCGTCGCCAACTGTTGTTCGACTTCGGCGAGACGACGCTTGGCCTGCGCCAGCTCTTGATCTTTCTTCGCCGTCTGCTGTTCCGCCTCGGTGGCGCGGCGCTTGGCCTGCGCCAGTTCCTGCCCTTTCCCCGACGTTGCCATTTGTTGTTCGAGTTCGACAATACGACGCTTGGCCTGGTTGAGCTCCTCGGTTCGTGACGCAAGATCTTCTCGAAATCGCTTAGCATTCTCGTGGGCGCTGGTGATCTGGGCTGCGATCTCATTATCCTTGGCATGGAGTTGGAGCACGAGCTCACCGATCCGTTGCTTGAGTTGTCGCTCGAGCTCATCGATTTTTTGCTTGGCCTGCTGAAGTTGGGTCTTCGTCACACTCAATTCGTCTTGCGACGACTGGCCGTCCGACTCTCCGAGGGCGATAGAAACCGACACATGTAGGCATAGTATGGCGATGACGACCGAAGCAAAGGCGGATCGATGGAGAATCATGTCTTACCCGCACATGGACAGGGTGTCGTGAGCAACGAATGGATTCTCGTCTTGCCAACGGACTTCAACGCAGTCGTGTGTCCGTGAAATCCGCTCACGAAACACAGGCGGAAGCGCCTCAGCCGACCTCGCTGATGTTGGCGTTCCCTCGTCATGAAAAAATCAAAAGAGGGGAAGCGATCCTATCGCCTTCCCGATTCACTTTGCAACGGGTGCGTGGGACCATGATGATGAAGCGTCAGGCGGTAATCGGTCCGATGAGTAGGACTGTGCCGGTTTGTCCGTTCCACGGCTCCCTTGAGCCGTGGCGAACGCGTGGCAAGAGGGAAGTCCGAATGCTGCGCTATCAGCGGTGACGATTAGTGAAGTGATCTCGAAACTAACCATATCGATCTGTACAACAGCCCCCCACAAGGACTCATTCCGTGTATTCCAGGGGAATTGACCACTTGTCCATGGACGTATCCGCCAGACCCAGACGGGATGTCATCAAGAATTGACGTTCGACTCGATTCTCCTGCCTTGAATTCTCATCGCCTGTCTCGCTAGACTTCACCGCTCAACTGTCGCCGCTTCTTCGGAGGTTACGCAATGACGGTTCGCCCCCTTCTTCACGCTCTCATGGTCTTCGGAGTATTGGTTTCCGCAGGGGTGAGACCTTCGGAGGCAGCCGACCAGCCGCAACACCTCAAGGCCGCCTGCGAGAAAGGCATGGCGGCATCATGCAACTCGCTAGGATTGTTGCATATGAAGGGCGAGGGGGTGAAGCACGATGACGTTCGAGCTGCAGCGCTTTTCAGGAAAGCCTGCGACGGCGGGGATGCTGGTGGCTGCTCCAATCTTGGCGTGATGTATGCCGAGGGAATCGGGGTCCCCCAGGACGACGTTCAAGCCGCCGCCTTCTCCAGGAAAGCTTGTGACGGTGGAAATATGAGGGGTTGCTACAACCTGGGCGTGATGCATGCCGAGGGAATCGGGGTCCCCCAGGACGACGTTCAAGCCGCCGCCTTCTATAG
>JBBIKN010000092.1:11831-13260 GCA_037445435.1 Nitrospira sp.
ATGCCGAGGGAATCGGGGTCCCCCAGGACGACGTTCAAGCCGCCGCCTTCTATAGGAAGGCCTGTGACGGAGGGAATGCGAGAGGCTGCTACAACCTAGGGGTGATGCATGCCGAGGGAACGGGGGTTCCGCAGGACAACTTTCAAGCTGCCGACTTCTACAGGAAGGCCTGTGACGGAGGGAGTCTCAGGGGCTGTTCCAATCTCGGCGTGATGTACGCCCAGGGGACCGGGATCAAGCAGGACGACGTTCGAGCCGCCAATCTCTACAGGAAGGCCTGTGACGCTGGAGACGCGAAGGGCTGTATCAATCTCGGCATGGTCTATCAGGTTGGGAGAGGTGTCAAACCGGACGATGCTGAAGCACTCAAATATTATGGGAAAGCGTGTGATCTCAGAGAGCCAAAAGGCTGCGCTCATTACGCCAAGTTGAAAACCGGGAGGCGGTGAGATCGTGCAGGTTCAAGACCATCATGAATTCATACAGGAAAGTAGAGTGTCCGCAGTCGTAAGGAAAAGTGTCAGATTCCTATCAAGCCGTCCGAACTTCTCCACCCAGACTTAATCGTTGAGTCATCGGAACTGCTTACCGACACGTGGAGTATGAAGCTAAGTGATCGGACCTCCATTTCTTCGGACCCTGCGATATTCTGAAAAAGATCCATCGAAGCTTAGATGACCTCCTGGCCCGCTTGGATCCGTGGCTATGAGAGTACAACAAACATCACAAAATCCACAGACAGTGGGCTGCTGGCCAAGGAGAGAATGATGGCGGCTTATCCGAGTGAGGATTCGCGGTCTGCCAGACGGAGTCGTGAAGCACCTAACTATCTGACATCTCTGGATTCTGATCTCCTTCTTCATCATGCATACGGCTTCCTCCCCAGCTCGTGAATGCCGCATCTAAACCAACTGTTCATTAGCCACCACATGAGCGCACCACTCGCGAGCAATTTGGTCGTTATCAGGCGGCGCATCATAATCAAAATAGATCTTTTCCATCGCGTCTTAATCACAGAAGGGGAATTAATAATAGACTTGATCTCTTGTTCTCTCATGAGAATGAATCCAGATCTCTTAAGCATGCTCCTGACGCTAGGAAACGTCGTATAAGTAATTGATGTATTCAGGAATTCTGGGGATCGTCCTCGAAGACGAAGATAAAGCGCCCCTAACGGCTTGGGCATAAGCGGCAGCCATGCAACATTATAGTGAGGTTCCCAAAAACTTAAATAGTTTTCACAAGTAAGATAGAAACTCCCTCCAGGTTTCAAGACTCGAAAGGCTTCCTGGACCACCTCATATGGATCTCTTACATGTTCAAGGACTTGTAGACTGATCACGATGTCGAAACTTCCATCTCGAAACGGTAACTGTTCTCCAGTTGCTGCGACGACAGCTCCCGGAAGCCTGGTCTTTTCCGACGCTAG
>JBBIKN010000093.1:0-13186 GCA_037445435.1 Nitrospira sp.
ATCCATCCTCAATCAAATGCCGCAACGCCGAGAAGGTCTGAGGGCAAGGTCAACGAATTTGTTCGAGAGGGATGCCTTCTTCGATGAGCATCACCGGAATGTTATCCCGGATAGGGTAGAGAATCTTCCGATCGGCGCGGATCAGACCACCGTCCAGCTCGGAAGATACGGGTCGCTTAGCCAGATTTTTCACTTCGCCGCGTACCACAGCCGCATTGACCTTCTGAATGAGAGACTCCTCGGCTAGACTCACCGCCTGCTTCGTCTCAGGGCAGCACAAAATCGCCAGCAGTTCTTTATCAATGCTCATGACCATCCATCTCCCACTGTGTTACGGCTGGTAGAATAATCAATAGTAAGGTTCAAGCGCAAGCGGGCGAAGAAACTGCTCATAGATGGCCATTTCTGATACACTGAATGTGCTTTCTGGAAGGACGATGGATGATCAAAACATTCTGGAAGACATGCATGGCAGGCGTCATTGTCTTGGTCCCGGCCTGGGCTACGTTCTTGATTCTCTCGGCCCTCTTCACCAAACTTGATGGGGTGGTTGGTCAATACATGTCTAATCCAGTTCCTGGTCTGGGCCTGCTTCTTTTGGCGCTGCTTCTCATTCTGGCCGGTCTCATTGGTGATCATGTGATCGGCCAAGGGTTATTAGCACGACTGGAACACCGCATTGAGCAGATTCCTCTCGTGCAGAGCATCTATCTCACATTGAAAGGCATGACCGATGTCCTAAACTTCCGGTCTCGCTTTGGGCGCAGTAAAGTGGTGGCCTTCCCCTTTCCTCGCGATGGATGTTGGGCATTGGGCTTTGTGATGGGGATGGCACCCCCGCCTTTGCAGGTCGAGCCGTCCCACACTCTTTTCATGGTGTTTGTCCCGACCGCGATTCATCCCTTTACTGGGTTTCTCGCCTTTATCCCGGAACATGCTCTGCGGCCGATCAATCTTCCGGTCGAAGACGCGATGAAAATGGAGTTCTCCGCCGGCTTCTATAGACCCAAGACCGGATGGCTCGACGCATCGCCATCCATCTCCTCATGAGCCATGACTTCTGAAGAAATCGTCATCAGGTCGGCCCATCAGGGTGATGTGAATACCATCGTTCAGTTCAATGCCGCCATGGCGCTTGAAACCGAACAGCGGCGTCTGGATGGTGCTCGACTTCGTGAAGGGACTCAGACATTCTTAGAAAGCTCCCATTATGGATTTTATATTCTTGCCGAATGTCACGACGGCAACAGCTGCAAGCCGATCGGCCAGCTCATGATTACCTACGAATGGAGCGACTGGCGGAATGGGGTCTTTTGGTGGATCCAGAGCGTATATGTCGTACCCGACCGGCGAGGCTTGGGGGTTTTTCGAGCCATGTACGACCATATCCTGGTCAGAGCCAGGGCTGAACCGCGAGTGTGTGGTATTAGATTGTACGTGGAGCGGGACAATTTAAGGGCTCAAACCGTGTACCAGCGTGTCGGACTCACTCCCTCAGTTTATCTGGTATTCGAGCGAGATTTCGTCCTGGGCCGTGAGGCCTAGCAGGAATAAACAAGGAGCTATTATGAGACTCAGTCATTGCTTGCCAGGATTTTTAGCGGTCGCTTTATTGTCTCAAGGCTGTGCATTCAGTCGAGGGACACTTGGAGATGACATCAAGCCCGAAGTCGTTGCCTCGATCATTAAAGGCACAACCTCGAAAACAGAAGTCCTTAACCTCCTGGGGGCGCCGGATCGGCTGCTGCAACTCAATGGCCGGGACGTCTTTCAGTATTATCGCTACGACGCGAAGGCGGGAAGCCTCTTGCTCATCGTCCTCAATTTCACGCGCCTTTCCATTAAGAGTGATGACTTGTTCGTCGTCCTCGACAAGGACGGAGTCGTCGAAGACGTGATTTCATCGAAACGCACAGATGGCTTGGAGTTTCGATTCTGGCCGTTTGGAGATTGACGTGATGAGGTGGCAATACAGGATCGTATCCATTCTTTTCCTGGCGTTCTTGTGTTTGTCCTTCCAGGGGTGCAACGTCGTGCGCATCACGCTTAACACTACCCTCACTTCAGAGGATGTCGCCTTCATTGTTCCGGGCAAGACGACCTTCACTGATGTAGTGGCGAAGTTGGGAGCTCCTGACTCCATCACTGATTCTGACACCGGATTTGTGGCCACGTACCGATTCGTCGATTTGAAATACTCACGGGTCAACTTTGGCTGGCTGGCGAAACCCTGGACGCCCATCGACCCGGATTTGATTTTTTCCCGCACTGGACTAGGTGTCGATGCGTTTGAAGTACTGTGTGACGAGAAGTGGATCGTGTTACATCAGGGATTTCAACGCCACCTATCCAGACCTCCTTTTTATCCCTATCCCTTCCAACGATCTTGACAGACCACCCTGCACTAATTGCCTACGTTTCATGGCCTAGCTATAATGGCGCGCCATGGATTCGGATCTATCCGCCCATCAACCCACTCTCTCCACTGACCATGGGTTCTCTTCGTATATCCCGGCTGATAAGGATACCGAGTTTCTCCAACGGGACGAGCTTCGTCCCATTCGAATCGGTCTCGAACTGCTGAAGCCGGAGCTCATACAAAAAGAAGAGCATATCAAGTCTACCATCGTTGTCTTCGGGAGTGCTCGACTCCGCGAGCCGACCATCGCCACACAGGCGCTGCGCCTCGCAGAAGAACAAGCCGCTCAAGCTCCACATGATCGCATGCTTCAACAACAAGTCGCCATTGCCACGCGGCAGCTCGGGCTTGCGAAGTATTATGATGTGGCACGAGAATTCAGTCGCTTGGTCTCGTCCACTTGCCAGGTCGACGGCCGCTGTGACTACGTCATCATGACGGGCGGAGGGCCAGGGATCATGGAAGCCGCCAACCGCGGCGCCACAGATGTGAATGCGAAATCGATCGGCCTGAACATTACCTTGCCCCACGAACAGCACCCTAATCCTTACATAACACCAACCCTCAATTTTCAATTTCGCTATTTTGCCATCAGGAAAATGCATTTCCTGATCCGCGCAAAGGCTCTCGTCGCCTTTCCCGGCGGGTTCGGTACGCTCGACGAACTGTTCGAAACATTGACTCTTCTGCAAACGGGAAAAACGGACCGAGTGATCGTCGTCCTGGTCGGACGGGAGTTTTGGGAGCGTTTGATCAACTGGCAACTCCTCGTGGACTACGGCCTGATTTCACCGCAGGACTTACAGCTTTTCCATTACGCTGAGACCGCCCAAGAAGCCTGGGACCTGATCGCACACCACAATGGAGTCACCACCATATGAAGCTCTCCTTCTACGGCGCTGCTCGGTCGGTCACAGGGAGCCGGCATATGCTGGAGGTGCCGGGCTTTCGGCTCTTGTTCGATTGCGGCATGTTTCAAGGACGCCGAGATGAAGCGGTTCGCCGTAACCGCGACCTTGGATTTGAGCCGAAAGCTCTCGGAGCCGTACTCCTCTCTCATGCGCATATCGACCATTCAGGGGCCCTTCCTGTCCTGCCACGGCAAGGCTTCTCCGGGAAAGTGTATGTCACCAGAGCCACAGCTGATCTCGCCGGGATCATGCTGGAGGATTCGGCGCGTGTGCAGGAACATGACTGCCGGTACGTCAACAAACAAGAGAAGAGACGTGGGAGAACCTGTATCCAACCGTTTTATGATGGCGATGACGTCCGCAAAATCATCAAGCGGTTTGAGGGTGGACGGTATGGAGACCAACTGAAGCTCGCCCCCAGGGTCACCGCCTCGTTTCACGACGCCGGCCATATCTTGGGGTCTGCCGCCGTCCGAGTGAAATATACCGCGCGGGGTAATACCATGACGGTGCTATTCAGCGGCGACCTCGGCCGATCGCACATGCCGATCCTGCGCGACCCTGAACCTCCCCCCGCATGCGATGTGCTCATTCTGGAATCCACTTACGGTGACCGGTTGCATGAACAGGCCGGCGAGGAGATGAAAAAGAAAGCGGAGGACCTGATCGCCCACGCACGGCAACACAGAAGCAAGATCATCGTGCCGGCCTTCGCGGTGGGCCGCACCCAGGAACTGGTGATGCGGATCAAGGAACTGGTCGGCGAGGGCCGAATCGAACCCATTCCCATTTATATCGATTCGCCGTTGGCTGACAAGGCGACCGATGTGTTTAAGCGCCATCCCGAATGCTACGACGAGGAGACGCTGAAGACCTTTTCGGATGACGGCGACGTCTTCGCCTCACGCTACATTCATTTTGTGTCCTCGTCCGAAGACAGTAAGCGGCTTAATGCCATGCGGGGCCCTTGTGTCATCATCTCCTCATCCGGCATGTGTGAAGGCGGCCGCATCTTGCATCATCTGAAGCATGCGATTCAGGATGAGGCGAACGTCATCGTATTCGTCGGCTTTCAAGCGGAACATACCTTGGGCCGAAAACTGGTCGAGGGATGGGACGTGGTGCCGATCTTCGGGGTGCCGACGCCCCGTCGTGCACAGATCGTCAAGTTCAACGGCATGTCGGCTCATGCCGACCGTAATGATCTATTGGCCTACGTGCGAGCGATCAATCCGCTGCCGAGCACCGTCTTCATCGTGCATGGTGAAGAGAAACAGGCGCTCTCGTTGGGCGCCGCGATCCACGCGGAACATCCGAAAATCGATGTGCGGATTCCCCACCAGGGCAGTACGCATGAAGTCTAGAGCCTTGCCGGTGAGATCAGTTCCAGGCAAGCAACCAACTCAGCTGGTACTGCTGTCCTGCATAGCCATTCTGGTTTCTAGCTGTCTCTCCACGGCTGCTGCCGGATCGGATCATGGCCGCCAACGTATTCGAAATCTTGGTATCGCTGTTGGCTCCTATCAGCCTGGCCCCCTCAATGCGATTACCGACGTGACTGGCGTGAAAGTTGGCCACACGACCCTTATTCAAGGAGAAGGGCCACTGAAACCAGGCCTGGGTCCTGTGCGCACCGGCGTGACCGTCGTGATTCCGCGCGACGACGTGTGGCACAGGAAGGTACCAGCCGGCTCGTTCGTCCTCAACGGTACAGGCGAAATGACCGGTCTTGCCTGGGTGACCGAATCGGGCTTCCTCGAATATCCCATCGCACTCACGAATACTCTCAACGTTCCGCGTGTGGCGAACGGAGTCATGAGCTGGATGATCAAACAGTATCCGGAGATCGGTATTTCCGACGACACGCTCACGCCGGTCGTCGCTGAATGCGACGACGGACGATTGAACGACATCCAAGGCCGCCATGTGTCCGAAGACGATGTGATGGCGGCGCTCGATAGCGCGGGCGGCGGTTCCGTCACAGAAGGCACCGTTGGAGCCGGCACCGGCATGGTGTCTTACGGATTCAAGGGCGGGATTGGTACCTCGTCGAGAAAGCTGTCCGAGAAAGAAGGCGGCTACACCGTGGGCGTACTCGTCAACGCCAACCACGGTCGAAGACCCGAACTGATCATCGCGGGTGTGCCGGTGGGAAAACTCTATGACCCGCCACAACAAGTGTCGGAAGCGCTCTCGCCTGGTCACAGCGAAGGGTCGATCATTGTGATCATCGCCACCGATGCTCCCCTCGACAGCCGGCAACTAACCAGGCTCGCCAAGCGGGCTGCGCTGGGTCTCGCTCGCACCGGTTCAACGGCGCGCCACAGCAGTGGCGACTTCATGCTCGCTTTTTCAACGGCGAACGTCATTCCTCATTATCCAACAGAGCCGACCTACCAGCTGACGCATCTGGCCGATACTCATCTGAATCCGCTGATCGCCGCTACTGTCGAGGCTACAGAAGAAGCGATCCTCAACGCCCTCACCATGGCCACGACGGTCGTAGGTCGAGACGGCCATCGAATTGAGGCGATCGACCTGAGCCGGCTGAAGGCGTTGACCACGGCTTCACCCCGCTAAGGTCCAGTTCTGCCGGCCATCTCCCATCTTCACTTCAAGTTCAGACCCCGAGGATGCAACATAGAATTCTCCGTTCCGAAGGGAGTCCTGGTACATCTCGCTCACCCCGCGACGAAACGCCCTGACCAACACAGGGCGCAGGTGGCGTACGACAAGTTTTATGGCGGCATGAACGGAATCCAGCATTCCTATGGAAGGGCGTGAAATACAGACGACGCATCTCCTTTTCTGAGATCCTGACACTGTTTCCGCACTTCTGTCCTCGTCCTTGCAATTCACCATCGGACGCCGCTATTCTTCGTGCGATTCGTCAACCGGGGAGCGTATATCCATGGGTGACTATCAGATCGGTGGTGGATTACAACTGCTGACGGCGGTGCAAAAGACGGAAGCCTTTGCAGAGTTTCTCAAAGCGAGAATGGTTCACGCGTTGGAAACTGAAGATCCGACGGAGTTGCACTACCTCCTCGCACAGGTGGACGATTTCCATTCCTACCTGTGGCGGTACTATAAGAAGCTCGCGAAGGAGCGAGCCCAGCGGATGGATCCTGGGGTCTGAATCTCTTTCGGTCGGAGTTCCCTGCTCATGGCGGGTCTGTCTTTTCGAGTATCAGGCTGAGGCATTCCGGTGCAGTTTGCCGTGGCCCTCTCAACAACGTTGGCGACCGACGCAGCCGCACACGATCTGGCTGATGACATTCGGGCGCAGCTGGGTCCCGCGTCGATCGATCTGGCCTGTCTCTTCTTCTCCGCGCACCATGCGGAGCGGGCGGAGGTGTTG
Organism: Nitrospira sp.; assembly: GCA_037445435.1. Taxonomy (GTDB): domain Bacteria; phylum Nitrospirota; class Nitrospiria; order Nitrospirales; family Nitrospiraceae; genus Nitrospira_D. The sequence goes on from JBBIKN010000093.1 coordinate 6,692, forward strand.
GCGAGGACGCTGACGCGAAGACTTTCCCCGCGACTTCTGATCGGCTGCAGCGGAGAGGGAGTGATCGCCGGCGCTGAAGAATTCGAGACAGCCCCGGCGATCACTGTCTGGGCCGCCTCACTACCTCACGTCGACCTGCATCCGTTACAATTATCGTTTTCACCAACCCAAGATCAATTTCACCTCGTGGGATGGCCGCGGGCAGGAGCGGCAGACGCCTCGTTCCTCCTGCTTGCTGATCCCTTCACCACTCCCGTTCAAGAAATCCTTGGGCTCTTGGAAGAGCGGTACCCCGGCACCAAGGCTGTTGGAGGCTTAGCGGGAGGTGGGTCGGAGGCCGGGATGAATCGATTGGTGCTCAATGATCAGATGTTCCAGGGGGGATTAGTGGGTGTTCGTCTCTCAGGGGCGGTGGCGATTCGGCCGATCATTTCTCAAGGCTGTCGCCTGATCGGCGAGCGATTTGTCGTGACGAGGGCCGAGCGTAATCTGATTCATGAACTCGGAGGGGCGCCGGCATTGGAGCGGTTACAGGCCGTCTTCGAATCACTGCCGGAGGAGGATCGTCTGCGTGTTCATCGGGCGCTCCATCTCGGGATTGTGATCGATGAACAACGGAACCGATTCGAACGGGGGGACTTTCTCATTCGCAATTTGCTTGGGGCGGACCGCGCCACGGGGGCCGTCGCGATCGGCGACGTGGTGCAAGAAGGCCAAACGGTGCAGTTTCATCTGCGTGATGCAGGATCAGCCAGCGAAGAATTGAACGCGCTGCTGGCTGCCGACCGGGCCGGTCGTCAGTCTCCTGCTCTCGGTGCACTCATGTTTAGTTGTTGCGGTCGAGGTCGCGGACTCTTTGGACGACCCCATCATGATGCGGCAGCGGCGACCGAACAACTGGGACCGATTCCTCTCGCAGGATTCTTCGCACAAGGCGAGATTGGTCCCATTGGCCATCGCAACTTCCTGCACGGCTACACCGCCAGTCTGGCGCTCTTTGCCGAACGGGTTCCCTAGCTATTCCGTAGTTGACCGGGCCCTCGCTCCCATGCCATACAGTGAGGAAAGGAGATTCGTATGAAACTTCTGAGCAGATCATTTCTCAATGCCATATTGGTATTGATAGCAATACTCGGATGGGGAGGAGCCATGGCAGCAAGCGAACAACCGTCGACTACTCAGGAAATCACGACCTCTTCAGGGCTGAAATATGTCGATCAAGTCGTCGGCACAGGCGACGTAGCCGTGGTCGGGAAGACGGCGAGCGTCCATTACACGGGTTGGTTGGAGAACGGAAAGAAGTTCGATAGCTCCGTCGATCGTGGACAGCCCTTCTCGTTTCCTCTCGGCGCCGGGCGTGTCATCAAAGGATGGGACGAAGGTGTGCAAGGTATGAAAGTCGGTGGAAAACGTAAACTGACCATCCCCTCTGATCTTGGATATGGATCGCGCGGTGCCGGTGGTGTGATCCCCCCGAACGCCACGTTGATCTTTGACGTCGAGTTGCTCGGGGTTCGGTAGTCCTACGGTGCAGCACACGCCCCTCATTGCACAACATCGAGCCGCCGGTGCGAAGCTGGTCGACTTCGCAGGGTGGGAAATGCCCATCCACTACACCGGGGTTGTGGATGAGTATCAGACCGTTCGAAGCAAGGCCGGTCTCTTCGATGTCAGCCATATGGGGCGGATCGTCGTCACCGGTTCCGGCGCTGAGGCTTTCCTTCAGCGCATGACGACGAACGATCTTGCTGCACTACGCCCCATGCAGGCGCAGTACTCGATGATCTGCAACGAGCAGGGCGGTATCAAGGACGATATTTTCGTCTATCGGTTGGCGAAGGCCGGAGAGTTTCTTCTGTGCGTCAACGCATCCAATCGAGACAAGATTGTTTCTTGGCTGAGGGAGCACGGTCGGGAGGTTCCTGGTTGTCACGTTTCCGACCGTTCAACAGAGATCGCGCAGATTGCCTTGCAGGGCTCGGCGGCGCGAGCGATCGTTGCGACTCTCGGATTGTCTCAGCTGGATCAGCTCAAGCTCAGGGAATCCACGACGGTGCGAGTCGCGGGGGTGGAGTGCCTGGTGGCACGAACAGGCTATACCGGAGAATTCGGCTACGAATTCTATGTGTACGGGCAAGCCGACACAGTCTGGGTCAAGTTGTTGGACGCTGGCCAGCCGTTCGGGTTGAAACCGGCGGGACTCGGTGCGCGGGATCTGTTGCGTCTTGAGATGGGTTATCTGCTTTATGGCAACGATATTGATGAACGAACGACGCCGATCGAGGCTGGAGCGGAATGGGTCGTTCGTTTCGAGAAAGGAGACTTTGTCGGCAAGCATGTCCTGTTGAGCCAGAAACAAGCAGGCCCGCCCCGCCGATTGGTCGGCTTTGAATTGCTGGAGAAGGGTGTCCCCCGCCACGGGTTCAAGATTCTCTCTGCATCCTCACCACAGTCTCCCATCGGAGAAGTCACCAGCGGTAATCTCTCCCCTCTTCTTCAGAAAGGGATTGGATTAGCGTATGTATTTCCAGAATTTGCCAAACTCGGGACCGACCTCTTCATCGACATTCGTGGGAAAGCGGTTCCGGGAAAAGTCGTGAAACCGGCGTTCTATAAAAAATCCAAGAGCTGATGGCGTGTGGCGTATAGCAGAAACAAGAAGGTCGAGCTCGATTTTAAAAAATCTTGACCATAAGCCATTCGCTATCGGCCATCTGCTCCCATGACACGGAATATCTACACTGGAAAGGTCGTGACTCTGAACATCGATACGGTCCGGCTACCGAACGGGGTGACGGTCGACCTTGAAACCATCCGTCATCCGGGGGCAGCCGCCGTCGTTCCCATAAAAAATGATGGGACGGTGGTATTGGTCCGGCAGTTTCGTCACGCGGCCGGCGGATTCATTTACGAGATTCCTGCGGGAAAACTTTCTCCTGGGGAGGATCCGTTGATTTGTGCGGCGCGAGAATTGGAAGAAGAAGTCGGTTATCGTGCCTCCACGTTTGAGTTGCTCTCGAGCATTTTCACCGCGCCGGGTTTCGCGGATGAAGTGATCCATATCTATAAAGCCACCGGCCTGACGAAAGGGCGACAGCAGCTGGATCGAGATGAGGTATTGGAAATCGTGGAAATGCCGTTGGAGGAAGCGATCGCACGCATTCATGACAGAACGATCCGAGATGGAAAGTCTATCGTGGGATTACAAGCCGTCTACATCAAAAACATTGCTGGTCGCTGATGAACAGCGGAATTTGGAATCGGTAAGAATTACTTAAAGCCATCCCCCGAAAGAGTTAGGGGCATTCCAACCGCAACAAGCAAAAAGAAAGTGCCCCTAGCCTGATAGCTGCGCTATTACCGAAAACTTACTTGCCCTTCTTCTCTTCCTTCTTCTCGCTGAAGGTGTCGTTGGCCTTCCCGCCCTTTTTCTCTCCCTTCTTCATGTCATCAGCGTTGATCATTTCAACGAACTTGCCCTTCTTCTCTTCCTTCTTCTCGCCGGCGAATGAAGGAGCGCTGAACGTCACTGCTACCGCGATTGCCATGATTGCCATCAACATGCGTTTCATAAGTAGATCCTCCTTGAAGTATGTGGTACCGATCATTCGGCACACCTGAAATATGAAAACAGCAAGCTTGGTGCCAAACTCAGTTGCTCGCGATGGTTCAATTTTGCATTAACTAATCAGCACGTTATGGCCGATAATCGCGGGAGCGAATAATTTTTTTCTCTCTTCTTCCTGTGGCAGAATGTTGTGAATCTCGACTAAACTGCCTCAGGGAAAATAGCGGTTGATTTCCACCACACATCCTGTCGATTCACAGTGAGATGGAATCATGTTATCTTCCGGCTCCGGCGGTTCCAACAGGTTCCAGGTTGTGAAATGTCAGCGGAGTGTGATCGCGCTCAGCATCGCATCGGCATTGTGAACGGTGGGAGCGGCGAGCGACACGCGTTGCAACGAGTGACGGCGGTCTTTAACGAAGGAGAACGGTCCTCATGTTACTCAAGGGAAAAAAAGGACTCATCATCGGCGTGGCCAACAAACACAGCATCGCGTGGGCCATCGCCCAATCGGTGGCCAGTCAGGGAGCTCAACTCCTCTTCAATTATCAAAACGAACGACTGAAGCAAAACGTGGAGGAGCTTGCGGCTACCTTGCCGGGCTCGAAAGCTTTTCCCTGCGATGTGAGCCATGACGCAGAGATCACGTCTCTCATGCAGCAGGTCCAAAAGGAAGTCGGTCAAATCGATTTTCTCGTCCACTCCCTGGCGTTCGCTCCCCGAGAAGAGTTGAGCGGTCAATTCGTGAATACCACTCGACAAGGGTTTGCGATGGCGCTCGACATCAGCGCCTATTCCCTCGTGGCCGTCGCACGGGCCGCTTTACCGTTGATGACGGTGGGTGGCTCCATCGTCACCCTCACGTACCTCGGCAGCGAGCGCGTCGTGCCTCACTACAACGTGATGGGCGTCGCCAAAGCCGCCCTTGAAGCCACAGTCCGCTACTTAGCGTATGACCTCGGTCCTCTGAATATCCGGGTGAATGCGATCTCGGCCGGGCCGATCAAGACGCTGGCCGCCCGTGGCGTGTCTGGCATTACCAAGATGGTGGACCTTCATAAGGAATTTGCTCCGCTTCGCCGCCCAACGGAACAAGGCGAAGTCGGCGATGCAGCGCTATTCTTAGTGAGCTCTTTAGGGCGAGGAATTACAGGTGAGGTGGTCTACGTCGACGGAGGGTTCAACATCTTGGGGATGATGGCTCCTGGCGAACAGGGGATTTCCTGACCCAACGGAGAACGAGAACCAGCGTCGAATCCAGAGGCGTTGAGGAAAGCATCTCGTACCGCTCTGTTCACATGTTGGCCGCAACTTGTCCATCAGCCGTCAGAGTTGGTAATATAAAAGCAGTTCCATTAAGACAATTTTAATTTATCAATCAGTTGCACCGTGCTTGCTGCCAGCTCAGCCGTTTGCTCGGTTGTCGACATCGTCCCGTTGGATAGTTAAATGATGCCAGTGAAAACTCTTGTACTGGCGAGCCTTCTCGCAAGTGGCCTGTCCTTACTGCCGATGCCGTCTCTAGCACAGGAGGTGGGAGAGCGCCTTGCCAAACAGGCTCTTGAAGAATGTAAGCAAGGGAGACTGGCTATAGATCGTGCGAAGCGCCTCGCCTATTTTCAACAGGGGCAGATCTTGGGCGAACGTGCGGTGGCAGCGGAAGAGGGAAGTGCCGACGCGCACTTTGCGCTCTTCTGCAATCTTGGAGAGCTCCTTCGCATTGACGGAGAGACCCTTACTTCGCTCTTCGGACTCCGTCGCATGATGAACGAACTCGACCGGGCCCTCGAAATCAATCCAGCCCACATCGACGCACTGTCGGCAAAAGGCACATTACTGGTGAAACTGCCCAGTCTGTTGGGTGGGGACTCAGAAAAAGGGGAGCAGATCTTACAACAGGTGGTCTGGAAAGCCCCGAGAGCCGTCAATGCCAGGTTGGCGCTCGCCAGGTTCCGGTGTCAACATGGCCGACATGAGGAAGCCATGGAGCTAGCATCCGAAGCCTTGACGATCGCTCAGAATTACCAACGGCTTGATTTCATCCCCGAGGCGCAAGAAGTTCTGCAGCAGGCACGAGCCAACGCCACGAAGACCAAGGAACACCGTTCCTAACCAGTCTGTGAAACAGCCGCCCTTGGAGAGGGTAGGCGTCGGTCACTCAACGATTCTCCGCAGCGCTTTCAGGCGTCCCTGTCGTTTCTTCGACTCAATTCGCCGGTCACGAGAGGCTCTCGTCGGCTTTGTCGGCTTCCGCGTCTTGCGCGGGATAGCGACACTCTGAATCAGCGTCCGTAGGCGATCCAAGGCATCCTCGCGATTCCGTTCCTGCGTACGGTATTGCTGGGCCTTGATCGTGATGACACCGTCTTCTGAAATTCGGTGATCGCGCAGCTTCAACAGCTCGTCCTTGTAGGACTGCGGCAACGATGATGCGTGGATATCAAATCGCAGATGGACGGCAGTTGAGACCTTGTTGACGTTCTGCCCGCCGGCGCCCTGCGACCGTACGGCATGGATCTCGATCTCGTGCTCAGGAATAGCAACGGATGATGAAATGCGCAGCATCCATGAGTAGCTAGCACAATCTGTCTGCCGGTGCAACGCGGGAGCCGGACGGCCGTTCTCACAAGTCCCGTTGTCGATTCCGTTCCTCATTTTTGACTGGCGTTTCTGTTGCAAGAAGAGATACAAGACTTGCTCAAAGCGAAGCTCGAACATGCAGCCTCAGCTCTACAAGGGGTAATCTTTATATAAGGATTAGTAGGTAGGGGCAGAAAGAAGAGGCTCACAGATACATCACCATTTGGGGAAATTGCTTTCGTTGAGAATAACACGCGGGGCTATATCGAAAGTGGCGGACATATGCGCGCTTTAGCCGGGATTATTCATGATGGTAGTCACGGATGGTGTTCATGCGATCGGACCAA
>JBBIKN010000094.1:0-13013 GCA_037445435.1 Nitrospira sp.
TTATGAGTCCGCTGCTCTGCCAACTGAGCTACACCGCCACTTAAAAGCAGAACTCCAATGATAGCCGAAGACTGAGGCCGATGTCTACCGAGTGCGTGCTGATGTGTGATGTGACGTATTCAAAGCAACACGTTAAATTCTTCAACCGTAAGGCCAGCTTGCCGAATGATGCTACGTAACGTGCCTTTTGCCAGCTCGGTGTGATGAGGGACGGTGAGCCTCCGATAAGGAGGATGGGATTGTCGCAAGATGATATGGCTTCCGGTTTGGTGGTCCACCAGATGGCCGACTTTATTTAATGCGCGAACCGCTTCTTGGCCGCATACTAAGGCAATTTGCTCACGGGGCGATGTCCACGGTTTCTTCCCAAATTGACGGAGGGATCGGTTCATTGTGGATTCTTAAGCTTTCGAGGTAGCCCGACATAGCATCCTTAATATTGGCCAAAGCCTCCTCCCGTGTATTCCCTTGGCTTCCACAACCCGGAAGAAATGGACATTCGGCTACGTAGATTCCATCTTCATCTTGTTCAAGAACGACACGGTACCGCATGGTGCAGTCCTCCCTACGATGCGCGTTATTGTAGTACAAAGCGGAGGAAAACTGACAGCATCATGCATGATAGGTGGTGCAATGACTTGCGAGGGCTGATGCCGCTGACAGGCGAATATACCAGAGAATGGCTTATACAAGCAGTCGAGTGGTTCCACCGTCTGGATGAAGTTGCTCGAAACCTGTTATGGTCCAGCGGTCGGGACTCTGGCATGCTGCGGAAAAACTAACTTCAGGATGCTCAAAAAGGCTGTCCGGCAAGGCCGCAGCGAGCGAAGAGGCGAGGCGTACGCTTTGGTACGTTGAGTCTCTGAGCGATGCGAGAACGATGCTGGCGGACTTTTTCAGCATCCTGCTAAAGGAGCGAGATGTCGATCGGAGATAATCGTGCCGTGGTCATCACGGGAGCGTCTACAGGAATTGGAGCGGCCTGCGCGTTGCATCTTGAACGATTGGGGTTCACCGTTTTTGCCGGGGTGCGGAAAACGGAAGACGGCATCGCCCTTCAAAAAGCCGGTTCCGATCGGGTGGTGCCGGTGGAACTGGATGTGACCGACCTCACAACCATTCAGAAATCTCGCGCCGTGATTTCAGAAGCGACGAGAGATCGCGGTTTATTTGGACTCATTAACAATGCGGGGATTGCGGTGGTGGGGCCGCTTGAAGCCGTACCGATTTCCGACCTCCGTCAGCAGTTTGAGGTCAATGTCATCGGGCAGGTGGCAGTCACACAGGCGTTTCTTCCATTAGTCCGGCAGGCACGGGGCCGAATCGTCAACATGGGTTCCATCGCAGGACTCTCGACGATGCCGTTGATGGGCCCCTATTCGGCATCGAAATTTGCACTGGAAGCTATTACAGACGCCTTGCGTCTCGAAGTCCAGCAGTGGGGGATTCATGTTACGATCGTCGAGCCGGGCGCGATTGCCACGCCTATTTGGAACAAGTCAGCGATCGAAGCAGCCGAGAGAGAGGTCGCCATAGGGACTGAACTTCGATCTCTCTATAAACCTGTTGTGTCCGCTGTGAGGAAGGTTGTCGGGGAAGCCTCGAAGCGTGCGATTTCGCCTGATACAGTCGCAAAAGTAGTTGAAGCTGCGTTGACCGCACCGACACCGAAAACTCGGTACCTCGTCGGGACCGATGCCAAGCTTCGCGCACTGATGGTGAAACTGCTCCCCGATCGGATCTCCGACAAGCTCTTGACCTGGATCCTCAAACTGCCTCATTAACTTGCTGATATGGGGAAGGTCAGTATAGGAAAAGAGAGCAAACCAATCAGCCGACAAGATCCGGATTCAGGCGAGTCAGAGGCTTTACAGAAAGGGCCTTGATCTCGTTGTAGACAATCGTCCGACCGACTTGCCTCAGACGACTGAAGACACCCTCGACAATTACTTGATCACCTTCGTGGACTTCCAGTTGCCCAAGGCTCACAACTTTGAGCGTGCCGGCCTGGTCCTGCAGTAAGAAGCCATAGGCCGGTTGCCCTTGGCGATTGGTCGCCAACTGGACATTCATGACCTTTCCGGTGACGACGACATCTTGATGGTCGTACAGCTCAGGATGCGCCAGCAGTTCCGCGATCTCGATGAGGCTACCCGCCGAAGCTGGAGCGGCGGAACCAAGTGATAGAAGGAATTGCGGACTGATGAGTACGAGGAGCACAAAGAAAACAATCGCCCATGTCAAGAAGATGCGTTGGATGACAGGTTGTGTGGTCATCGTTACCGCGGAATTATACCGAACTGCCGAAGATTGGCAACCATGAAAGTTTACCACTTGTCGGAGGCCCGACCATTGACATCTTCCCCGAGAAAACTATGAATAATGTGGTGCTGTAGCTCCGTTAATTGGGGTGGATCGGTCTCGTTTTGGGTAGTGAGCGGCTTCGGCTTTTTCGAAACCGGTGCCGTGCGTTTGAGGAGTTCTTCATCCAAGGCCTCGTCGCCGGCGTCCACCTCCTTTTGTATGGAAACCAGTCGTTGGAGGCCAAACAAGGTCCGGGTCGTCTCACTGTGCATGGCGTTGGAACTGGCTCCAGACACGAGAGAATTCCAAAATTTCGTTTCCGTGGCCTCCGGTATTCGAATCAAGGCATAGGCCGTCAGTTTTTCGAGCAAGGCGGACTCAGTTTGCTCGAGACCATCGTAGGTGGCTATCGATCGTTCGATGGGAGTACGAGAGAGAACCTGCAAGGTTTCTTTCCAGAGATCGAGAGAGAGGCTATGATGTGATTCTGCCACAGCCCCGGAGCATTTGGCTTGAAGGGCCGCGAGATACTGCGCCAGGAACTTGACCTTGCGGGCTGCCAAGGTGCCGGCCGGAATTCCCCAGATATGGCCGATTTCATGATCGGCCAAGGTAGTACGATCAGACGTGTGCTGCTCACGCTGCGCCAGGTCCAGCCGTTTCTTGAACCGCTCGGCAAAGCGAAGTTGTGTCTGCAGCTCAATGACTAACCGATGCGTTTGATATTCCTCTGCAGAAAACTCCTTATTGTCCCACCGCTCCTCCAATATCCGCAACGTGGTCGATGGGACGGCGGAACGAGCTTGCGCAGTGAGCTGTGCGATGGTTTCCGGGGACACTCCACGCGCTGTCAGCAGTGCGGCAGCCCGGGTGGCCAGCGCGGTCGCCATACCAGCTTGCTTCTTCAGCGCGACGCACTGTAGCCATGTCCGTTCTCGGCGAAGTCGCGCGCGCCTCCGGTATTCGTTTCGGCGCTCGATCATCGCCGTGATCGATTCCTGTGTCATCGTCGTGACCGGCTTCTTGCCGGACACACATCGAGGGTCCGGTCTGTCCGACACCATATAAAGGATTTCTTCGTGGGTAATGTCCAGGTACTGAATCAGCAGGAGCCGAAGGATGATGCGGCCTTGGATCGGCAGGTTCGCGATCACTTCTTCAATCATCTCGGCTGTCAGCGACGATGTGGCCAGCGCGTGTGCCATGGGGTCTTTGTCAAACAGTTACGGACTAGGGCTTGGGTTGAGCAAAGATTGATCTCTGTTTGCTTTCTTTCGCCTCAGCCTCAACCTGAGCCTCCACCCTTTCTCAAGACTTTTAACATCCGTTATGCCGTGCCGGTCCGCTGATGATGTTGTTCGAGCTGACGCGCAACATATTCACGAATGTCCTGTATGCTGCCACTGACGAACATTTCTCGCGGGATTTCTACCCGAACAAGTTGGGAAGGATCGATCCCTCGATCTTGGGCATAGAGTTCATCGATGTACAGACTCACTGAACCATCGGGATAACGTAGAGCGTAGAGAGCGGTGGTATCGGCCATAGAATGGCTCCAGCATATAACATTATTGTAGAAGTAACACAGCCCTCGTCGGACTGTCAAAGCCGTAGAGGCGCTGCCATAGGTCGAGGTCTAGGCTGAGAAGCCAATCCATGCCTAACCTTACCCTAAGCTTTCTTGGATCAGCACCCGTCTTCGCATGAGCACGTAAATCGTGGAGAGCACAATGATGACCAGGAGGGTGTTCCTGATGCGGCCGGGGCCGAAGCACGTGAAATTCACGATGCCGCTCGTAAAGCCGTAGGCGGCGTACACGAGATAAAGGAACAGGGCCCATCGACGGAGTCGTACAAGCCCGTACCCCACGGCCAGATGGAGGGCCGGCGAGATGGCTTTCGCCGTGAATCCCAGGATGCCGCCAGGTTTCGTACAGAAAAAGGGAAGGGTATAGTCCAGGTTGTTGAAGATGATCCATGCGTCATTCAGCGCACTGATGAAGAGTAACCCACCGAGAAATCTGATATCGTGACCACGCTGCCACACCAGTTCCCACGTTCGGTGCCCACTGGAAATGCCCGGGCTTGCTCCAAGGTAGGCATCATAACTTTGTAGTGCCCAGTAGGGGAGGGTCAATACCATAAAGGACAGCACTTCGACGGCTCGGTCAGTGATGCGTCCGAGCCATATGTTGAGTGCAAGAAGAGTTGCGGCAATCAGAAAGGTGACGAAAGCGTCAGGAATACGCCTCTGCGAAAATTGTCCCAATCCTGGGAGGACGAGCGAAAGGAGGGCGGCTCGAGAATCGGTCTTTACCGGTATTAGGCATAAAGTCAAACGGCTTCCGGTCATTCGACCGAAAGCCGTTCAGCAATACGAACGATCGTAGACGAGGAAGCGCTCCCCTCGCGTTCTTTCAGCCCCCCAAGGTGTCGAGGGTTTCCTTGAGGCTGCGGCGGATGCAGGTAAAAATCGGAGTGTCCCGTAGGGTGTACCGCGATCCTTCCGTCTCCCGCAGTGCCATCACTAAGTCCAAAAAATCCTCCGGCTTGTCGCTTTCAAAGGCGACGACCCATTCCTGATCGTCCAACCCGAACGAATAGGTCGTGTTGAGCTTCACGGATGGGAACCGATGCCCGACCTCGATGTGCTCGTCCATCATGCCCTGGCGGGCTGCCTTCGTCAGCAGGAACCATTCTCGGGTCTTGAGGAATGGGTACACAAAGATGTATTTGCTCTTTCCCGGCACGACTGTCAGGCGTTTGCCTTCCTGCCCGGCGTGTGAATGGTGGTCGACATAGACCGACCGCTTCGTCATCGCCAGGTATGAATAGGGGGTGGTGAGATACTGCCCAAGGCCTGAGGCGAGTATTTTGGTGCCCATGTCTTGAAACAGATCAAGGTCATAGCTGATACGCCACAGCATGAAGTCGCAGTCCCCCCGGATGCCGATGGTGGAATAGGGGACCACCAACACTTTGCCGTTGAAGTCCTCCACGGCCCGGAGAAACTCTTGTTTGCCCTGGGTGCGCACATCCTCCGGTAGGCGACGCCAGGCGGGGTCCACTTTATAAAACACAAAGTTTACATACTGGCGCCGAGGCGTCGGTGTAGCAGCAGGAGTTTCCGGGGTCGACATTCCAAGCTCCTTTAGTAAATGAAAAGGAAATACTTCCTCATCTTTTTCTCGTTTAGCATTTCCCCTTCCGTCTTGTCAACGGGAGAGCAAAGCAGGAGAGTATTCATTGACAGGTCACGAGGGTTCTGCTACCTCGCAGTCCACATGAAGATGTCGTTTCCTGCATACGTGCTCGTGTGGATAGCCGTGATCTCGACCTGTGGCCTCGTGCGTCCATCGGCTGCGATTGAAGTGCAACCGACTCAGGCACAAGTCCGGCTGGCACTCGATCGAGGGAAAGAGGCAGCGATGCATCGCCAAGCTCCCGAGACGTTTTATGTTCGATTCGGAAGCAGTGATGATCTGCATCCCAGCGGGTTCCTGGTCACGAAACTGGGGGGATTGTCAATCATGGCCACACATATGGCCTTACGAGGGCTTGAACCGACCCCAACCGATATTGCACAAGTGATTGAGGCGCCGACGATGCTCGTGAGCACGGTGATCTTTGGAGACAGTCCTTCGTTTGCTGTAAACAGTTATATCGTGCTTGACCAAGAAGGAAGGGTCGTCAAGCCTGCCACGGTGCGGGTCGATGGCCAAGCTAGTCGGAGTTCGGCATGGCCCAGATCACCAAAATTTCGGGGAAAGGTCGTCGCCACCTTCAGATATACCGACTTCAACCCGCATGCACAGACGACCGTCACCGTATTTCCTGCGAGTGACGGAGAGGTCCATTTTTCGCTTGATTTTGCTGATATTGATTAGCGTATGCCAATGACACCACCAGATCGCATGTCTACTGCAGAAACCATCGCGATCGGCTCCGAGCTGCTCGTGGGAGGCCGGTCCGACAGCAATTCACTGTTTATCGCAGATGCCATGGCTACGATCGGCATTGAAGTCAAATTTAAGACCATCGTTGGCGACGATCAGTCAGATATTGCGGAGGCGCTGAAAACGGCTTGCCGTCGGGTGGGGATCGTCATCATGACTGGAGGGCTGGGTCCCACAGTCGACGACTGCACCAGAGAAGCCGTCGCGTCGGTAACCGCCTTCCGACTGGTTCGCCGCAAGGAAGCGCTCGAAAGTATGAAGGCCAGATTGGCTCAATGGGGACGAACCCCAAATCGTGGACAATTGAGGCAATCCTTGATCCCGTCACGGGCGACGGTCTTACTCAATCCGGTCGGGTCCGCACCCGGCTTCGCGCTGACCTGGCGGAACGCACACGTGATCGCCCTGCCAGGCGTCCCAACTGAGATGCAGGCCATGATGGAAAAGACGGTGATTCCATTCTTGGCGGATCAGCTTGATCGAGCGGAGCAGGCACGTCCGCATCCCATCAGACGATTGATGTTTCATACCTGGGGTTTACCGGAGTCCGATGTGGACGCAAAACTGAAGGGGCTCATACCGAAACAGACGGCGGTTGCGTTGGGGCTGCTGGCTTCGCCGACCGGAGTGCTGGTGTCGCTGACGACGAAGGCTCATCGATCGATCAAGGAAGCCGTCCTTTTGTCGTTGGCGGAAGAGGTTCGTGCGCGATTGCGCGAATGGATCTATGCCGAAGGGCAGGACACGTTGGAAGAAGTGGTCGGTCGATTGCTACGGCGGCAGAAGCTGACGGTCGCAATAGCCGAGTCGTGCACGGGAGGTCTCATCGGTTACCGGCTCACACAAGTACCGGGATCATCTGCCTATGTCGATCGCGGGGTGCTCTGCTACAGCAACCAAGCCAAGACGGATTTGCTCGGTGTGCCGGCAGGTCTGATTGAGCAACACGGAGCGGTCAGCCCAGAGGTGGCCGAAGCCATGGCCAAAGGGATGCGTGACCGTGCGGGCGTGTCGGTAGCCTTGAGTGTGACGGGTATTGCGGGGCCGGGCGGGGCGACCGAGACTAAACCCGTCGGATTAGTCTACATCGGGCTTGACGGAGGTAGTGGTGCTGTTATGACAAGGGAGTATCGGTTCCACGGCGATCGGTCCGTCATTCGACAGCGTGCAGCGCAGGCAGCCCTCGATCTGCTTCGTCGATGGCTCATGGCTAGAGGGGAAGCATGATACGGACGTTCCTTGCCGTGGAGCTGGGCGACGACCTCCGCAACCAGATCAGGCTGGTTCAACAAGACTTGAGACAGCGACTCGACCGCGGATCCTCAAAGGATACTCGGATCACGTGGGTTCAGCCTTCGTCCATTCACTTGACGATGAAGTTTCTCGGTGACACCGATGAGGAGCTCATTGGGCCCATTCGTGAGGCACTTGAACGAGCAATGAGCGGCTTTGAACGGGTCACGATGCCGGTCGAGCGACTTGACGTCTTCCCTCGCCTTCAGCAACCACGTGTGCTCTGGGTTGGTCCATCGGAGCAGTGGGAGCAGGGTGATGATGCAAAGCGCTTGGTGGCACTGCATCGTGCCGTGGAGGATTGTTGCCAACCATTCGGCTTCGCACCGGAAGACAGGCCATGGAGTCCACACCTGACGCTTGCACGGGTCAAGGCAGGAGAGCGCCACGTCGGCCAAGCCTTGGCCAAGAGCGGCTTCATGGACCGGCTCATATCATTAGGGATATTGGCGGTAGAGTCGGTCGTGCTGATGAAAAGCGATTTGTGTTCAGGAGGAGCCGTGTATACGAAACTCTGGAAGGTTGGATAACGTATTCCAATATCTCTTCCAATGTCTCGCCGTCTCGATCACGTTCGTATCAATCCAACCTTTGTCACATCTGTCACCGTCGCCCTACAGTGAAACATGACGGTGTAAAGCGAAGTAAGAAGCATGTGAATGTAAGGTGGTGTGGTGAAATGAGGCTCCTTGCCGGCCTCAAGGAAGCCTTCTTGCTTATGGCCGCACAGCACCAGTTCCGGAACCGGCAGCGGAAACTTGCCGGCACTTCAGTGCGATTCCCGTGAGTGAGCGAGGTTCCTTGCCGGCTTCGAAGTGGAGCTCGACCGCCGTCGCGATGTGGTTCTCGCTCGGACAGAGCGCCCAACGTTTCCAATTGTTGTTGCAGTTCGGTCGCTCATCCTGAGGTTCTTCAGGCGCCACTCGCTGGAGTCCGGCGACGCGTTGGCCTTCAGCTTTCCGCTCCAGATCTCTGAGCCGCCCCTCGTCGGTAATGGTCCTGCCGCGAATCTGTATGCCCTTGACTCGGGTATTGTCGTTGTTCATGCAGACCCGTACACCGGTGACGTACGAACGTTTCCCATAGGATGAGTCCGTGTAGGCCGCCACCATCTCTCTGCTGCGTTCCTTTCCGTCGCAAAGTTCCTTCTTCAGGTCCAGTTTGAGGTTGGAATCGTTGACGTTCTCCGTTTTGACTGAGACGTAGCAGGGATGATCCTTCCGTTCTTCCGACGCGATGCCGAAGATCGCATACTCATCCTGAGATTCACTGTCGGGAATGCCTAACTCAAAGGCTGTTCCTTTGAAGCCGGACATATGCTCCGACGGTACTGCCGTGCCTATGAGTCTGACGTCATTGGCATACCGTTCGGCATGAGAGGATGGTACGCCGAGCACGAGCATCAAAAACGCCAAACTGCCAAAGACCGCATGATGAAGATAGAGATAGTAACGTTGTGCCATGATGGTGATTCCTTCCTGTCGTTGGCCGCGCTCATGTCGTTTTGGCGGTAGTGGTTTGAGTAGATGTCTGTCCAAAATTCATGTCTTGCGCTTTCTCTACCTTGAGCAGGGCTTCTTGGTAACGATCAGGGGGGAAATGATCGCGGAAGTTAAGCGCGACTTCTGCCATGGGATAGCTATTGCTCACGATCCCATCCTTATCGATGTAGAACAGCGTGTCGGCCGTCCGATACTGTTGGCCGACCTGCGGGATGATAGGTGTCCCTAGTCCAATATGGATACCGGCCAGGTCCAGGCTGATGGGGTGTTCGAAAGTAATCGGGAAATTAGGACCCAGCGGCGGCAGGTGTACGACTGGATCGCCACCGTATGCGATGAGCGTCGATTTATTGACCCGCTCGGCCAGAAGATTGTTCAAATTGGCATCTCCCACTCTTGGCGCTGCAAAGGTAAAGAGCTCTACTGGTATGGTGCCTGTACCGTCGGCCTTATCGATGGCCGTCATACCTTCGGCGATATCCAATGCGGCCAATAGCGCCAGCGCACCTCCCAATGAGTAACCTGTGACATAAATGCGTCGTGCCGGTGTCATTTGCATCGCCTGGTGAGTGACTTCTGCCAACAAGACATTGCGAATGATCTGATAGGCCTGCCAAAATCCGGCGTGTACCCACCGTTGATCAGGCCAGGATTTCGGAGCCGGTGGGTAGGCAATACGCTCCGATCGAAAGTTGGTCAACGCCCAATCTTTGAGGCCCCCTGATGGGGTGAAGGGAGATTCGGATCCGCGGAAGGCTACGAGAACATCATTGCCTTCGCTGCGCGCCACAAAACATTCAGTGTCGCTCTTCCAATTTTTGCCGCTGATTCCCCGTATCCCACCTATTGTTCCGCCACGAAAGAGGAGGCCGTCAAATGTCTGTCCGGTCTCCACGTTCCACGTCAGGTTGAGCAATTCTTTAGCCAAGGTGATGTCAAGCTTGCGCGGTCCCGGGGCACTGGCGGCAGCCAGATCTTGATTTTCCTGAAGTCGAATGTCTTTGATGGTGCCCTTTTTCGTATCTTGAATTTGGTCGAGGTTGTCTCGCTTGTCATCCTTGACGTCACGGATCGCATCCTTTTTCTCGTTCCGTGCGTCCGCTTTTGCCTCGCGTTTCTCTTTGCCCGTGAGATCGGACTGACGAATCTCTTTCATGTCGTCGTGCTTTTCCTGTCGCGCCTCTTTTTTATCATCCCGCGCCTCTTGTCGTACGTCGCGCTTGTCTTCACGCGCGTCTTGCCGAGCTTCTTTTCGGTCCTCACGAGCCTCTTGCTTAATCTCTTTGGCTTCGTCCGCGCGTCGTTTCTCCGCTTGGGTTTTCTTGTCGAAGAGTTCACCAAGTAGTCCCATGTGATCCTCCCAGTTTTAAATAGGTGGGTATCCGCTCCGTCGCGCTTCTACGCGGCTCAATCGATTCGCGTGGAAGCCGTATGGATACAACTCCCTCCTCCTCCGCAAAGAGCTGCGGGTATCCTCACGTACGAAGAAGTTGTAGAACCAACCGTCCGCCACACATCATCCGCTCCAAGGGTCTGGAGGCCGATCTTGATGTAGGCCAGCTTGTTGTTGCTGTACGGTTCAAGGTCGACGTCCCACGCATGGTGCTTGTTGTCGGGTGCACAGACGGTGCCGCCGAATTTCTCAGCGAGACGACTGGCGTCCTCCTTAAAGTATTCAATGCGCATCCGTGCACAAGCGGTGGCCGCGTTATTGATGTGGAGGGTGCCTTTCAGATGAGGACTGACTTGGGCGCCGCTCCAAGTCCAGAGCACCTCTCCCGAATTCGTGGGTCCGCTGCCGACGAACGTTTGTCCTCCGAAGTCGAAGCCATCTTCAGTTATTTTGACTTTGTCGATGACGGGAGTAAGCTTCCGGCGCTGGGAGCCGACGATCGTCCAATCTTTTGACGCCGTGAGCTTCTCAATCGAGACCCGGACTTCATCGATCTTGCTGCTGCTGTAGTCATTCAGAAACACATCCCACTCGTGATGCTTGTCGTCCTCGGCGCAAACCTGGCCGCCGTATTTGGTGGTCCACAACTGTCCCCCGACATAGTAGTCCATCCGCATCCGAGCACACAGCTCGCGGACATCATCCAGATGCAAATGTCCTGTGAGTGTCGGTGTGAGTTGACCATCCACTAGAAACCAATCAAGCCAGCCGTCGTCGGTCGGCGCTCCGGCAACGAACGTTTCGCCGCCAAAGTCGAAACCCGGTTCGGTGATCTTGATCGAAGACCACCCGATCCAGGTTGCCTTGAGGTCCGTGCGTGACGCAGCATGTGCGGGGTGCCCATCAAGCGTCCCAACTAATAGCATCGTTCCCACCACAGCGCAGAGGGTTGAAACGGCTTGCGAAAGAGACCATGTGTTGGTAAGTGGTGAGGGGTTCTCGTATGTCATACCTGTTCTCCTTTCCTTTTTCTGAGGGCGGTATGATTCCTTAAAGCATTCCTTAATCGATGCAAGTCGATGGAGCACGATCGATGCCATGTACTATTTATTAAGACTATGGGCCGTTCGTATCGCGCTTTAGCTGCGTATCTATGTGCGGCTTACGAATTGAGAGGAGCTCTGTTCCTGGAAAGGACTCTGGTATCAAGTTATCTTTTCCGATACATCTCAGTATCTGACTAGATACACATGACCCAGCGTCATGTCTGTTTCGAACCGAGCGTTTAAGACTCGATAAGCGGTTCGCGCGGCATTGACGTCGAGGCCTGCTGGCGGGGAATCGATCGTGCTGATGAAGAGCGAATTGCGTCCGACAGGATCACTGTATACGAAACTATGAGAAGTAGGAGGGAGATATCGCGTTTAACAGCATTGGGGGGTCTGTCAAAAAGGTAGACAGATGTCAGGGACCGAGGAGTGGGATTAGCGCCTGGTGGCCTTGCGTACGAGCTAAATCCACCGGACGTTCGCCTGATGTCATCCTGACATTCTTGTCCGCTCCATGCTGCAGCAACAGTGCAACGGTTTCTCGGTCGCCTCGAAAGGCACTAATGTGCAACAGCGTGACGCCGCCTATCGGTGCCTGAATATTGACATCCGCGCCCTTTTTAAGAAGTAGAGCGACCACGTCACGCTGTCCCTCCTGTGCCGCAATAAAAAGCGGTGTGACTCCGTCCTGCTTGGCGGGATTCACAGGGGCTCCTCTTTCCAGTAGAAGAGCAACCACATCACGGTGTCCATGCTTCGCCGCCAGGTGAAGCGCTGTAACGCCATGCCCATCGGCCGCTTGAGCGGTGACTCCTTGATCGAGGAACGTCTGCACGCGAAGCAGATTGCCTTCCGCGGCGGCCAGTCGTAGCTTCTCCTCCGGTGTCGTGATACAGCCGCTTAAAAGAACAAGTGCGAGCGTGGAGAAAGCTAGTTTCCAACGCGGGATGACCGGTTTCATTCCACACGCTCCTTTTCCTGTCGGCATGATTGAACGGAATTCGGTCAAATGATTCGCTCCATCGCGTGCAGCGCGTTCCTTTACACTGCCCAAGCCTATCAGATCAACAATCACTCGAACCATTGTTCATCGGTAGGCAAAGACCTTCAATTGAGCTTCTCGCTTGAGTCCGGTGTCGTGGTCGTAAAAACAGGAACGCCGACTCTTACGGTTTCAGGAGAGGTAAAAGTGTCGTGTGGCCTTGTTGGCGAGCGAGGTCGATCGGGCGCTCGCCGGATTGTGTTTTTGCACGTTTGTTCCCTCCGTGCTTGAGCAGGAGCGTCACGATCTCCCGATTGCCCTGATAGGCACTCAGGTGCAAGGGGGTCTTTCCGTCCGTGGTCTGCGCGTTGACTGAGGCTCCTTTTTTCAGGAGGAGTGCCGCCACCTCTCGATAGCCTGCTGCTGTTGCGATGTGGAGCGGTGTGGCACCATCAGGCGTCGGTTGGTTCACCAAGACACCTTTTTCCAATAGGAGTGCCACGACGTCCCGGTGGTTATTTTGTACGGCTAGGA
>JBBIKN010000095.1:0-12784 GCA_037445435.1 Nitrospira sp.
GAGCCTTTGATAACCTAGCACAGAGCACACGGGATTACAACTTTACTCCCCGACTCGGACCAGAATTCCTTGATCTTTACAATAGGCCAGCGTCCGATAGAACCATGCGACAACGCCGACAAGCAAGGCACCATTCAAACCAACCGCCCAAGCAAGATTCCAGCCGGGTGGCGCACCGGTACTCAGGACCGTTCGCATGCCCTCGAATATATGTGCCGCCGGATTCGCCCATGCAATCATCTGCAGCCACTTGGGTAATACTTCCATGGGATAAAACACACAGGAGATCGGCTGGAAGAGAAAGACCATGCTCCAGGCCAGAACCTCGGCCTCTTGTCCAAACCTCATGATGAGTGAAGTCGTAAACACGCCGATAATCCAGCCGGTAATGACCAAATTGAGGACGAACGGCATCAGCCATATCCCGACGAGCAGGATGTTATACGAATAAAAAATGAGGGCACAGCTCGTCATCACGATCGAGACGATCGTCACCTTCATGACACTCATGGCCATCGTGGCGGTCAGGAACTCGCTCGGTTTGAGCGGGCTGGCGAACAGATTCATCAGGTTACGCGCCCAGAGCTCTTCGAGAAAGGAAATCGTGATCCCTTGTTGCGATCGGAACAGCATGTCCCAGAGGATCAACGCGCCTAAAAAAAAGGTGACGAATCCCGGGACCTGGCTCTGGTATCGAGCGAGATAGAGCGTGATAAACCCCCAGATCACGAGATCCAGGAACGGCCAGTAAAAGATTTCCATAATGCGAGGCAAACTGCGTCGATAGAGGTACACATGCCTGACGATCAATGCCGTGATGCGGTGCAGTTTCATCGGCATGCCCTGTGATCATGTTGATCATCACAGCCGCCGCATCCCTGATGCGAACCGAGAAGGTCTTCTATGAGATGCCGAGTTCCCGCTGCCAGATGGGTCCCTGCCCGTTGCCCGTCGGGCATCCGCCGCAGCCACAGGCCGGTCAACACCGTCGGCATCCCCATGAACCCCACGGCAAATACTGATGTCATACGTTCAAGTCCACCTAGCCCCCACACAAGAGCAATCGCCAAAACAAGCGGCACACCCCCTCCCACCAGACTCATGAATACAACACGCCAGCCGCAGGTACCTCGGATCCGACCGATGAGACTGATCGCCAACCAAAAGAGACCCCAGGCCGCACTGAGAGCAAGCCCTCCAGCAAAGAATCCGGCACAACCTTCGATCAATAGCTCTGTCACGATGCGGCCTGTCTCTGCTCCCGTGCAAACTTCAAGAAGACCGCTTCCAGATCCGCCTTCCCGAATCGGTTGATAATGTCCTGCGCCGTTCCCTCTGCCACGATGTGGCCGCGTTGAAGAAAAATAATGCGATCCGACATTTCTTCCATTTCACGCATATTATGTGACGTGTAGAGAATGCTCAGACCGGAGGATCGCCGTTCTTCTTTGAGTAATGATCTGATCTTGTAGGCGATATCGGGGTCCAAACTCGCCGTCGGCTCGTCGAGAAAGAGGATGCGCGGTTCGGTTAGAAAGGCCTTCGCCAAGGTCAGTCTCGTCATCTGGCCCGACGACAGCTTGCGGGTAATCTTGCCCCGGAACTCCTCCATCTCCAGTTTCTTGACGATGTCGTTCACGCGCCGAGCCATCTCCGACATCCCATAGAGACGCCCAACGACCCATAAATTTTCTTCTACCGTGAGCGACTGGGGCATCGAGATGTAGGTCGACGAAAAGTTGACCTGCTGCAGAATCTCCTCACGATGGGTCGAGAGATCCAGCCCGAACATATGAATCGAGCCCGCCGTAGGAGTCACGAGTCCCAATAGCATCTGAATGGTGGTGGTCTTTCCCGCTCCGTTCGGACCCAAGAGCCCCAGGATCTCTCCCGGCCTGATCTCAAAAGACACCCCATTGACCGCGGTAAAGTCGCCGAACCGCTTGGTCAGACCGGACACTTGTAGGACTGGAGTAGCCATCACGTTAGCGGATTCGGTCGGATCAGTTGAATAACAAGGCCCCGCTGATCTTCTCCGGAATATGGCAGGTCTCGCATTTCCGGTCCAACGTTTTCCCGCCATACTGTGTCTTCCCATCATGACAGCGGAAACAGTCGTTGAGCGCCCTCGCGCGGAGATAGGATCCTTCCGGATGAGCCGGATACCAAGGTCGGCTGTCAGTGGATACATGCCCGCGCGGAATGACGATAGGATACCCCTTGATGGGTTCATCATGCACGACGCCGGAATGACATGTCGTACATCCCTCATCCTGTCCACGAGCCTTGAACGCGTCCATATGTTGGCGGTGGCCCATGACCAGCCCCACCTCTTTCACTGGTGACGGAAGATCGCGCGGCGCCGTCTCGGACACACGAAGGATGTGACGATGGCAACTCAGACAGACGCCGGAATCCACCTTTGCCTTGAGATTATGCGCATCGGTGGGCGTGCCAAATACGTAAATGGCTGCATCTCTGACTCCAGCCACGACCTTGTCGGAGAACCAGCCTTGCACACCCGGCCTCACGTGACATGCCACACAGGTCACTTCCTTATGGGAAGACTTGGACCAGCTTTCATAGGAAGGAGCGATCGTGTGGCATCCTGCACAGAACGTCGGCTGATCAGTCAGCGGTAACGCGATTCCCACCAGAGCGATCGCTCCGATCACGAAGGTCAGCGCCAACGTGGCCTTAGACGTCCAGCTCATGCTCCCGGCGTCTAAGGGGGAACTGCTTGACCAAGAGAGCGGCGACCCCTGCCACATCATCCAAGTGCAGCACCGGCACAGGAAGGTCGATCGGCTTGTCGGAGACCACCGCCAAGAGGCCGTCCGGAGAGTAGGAAATTTCACCGAGCTGATCACGGACGATAATGACCTTCGGATACTCTTCGCTTTTCCACCCTTCGGCGATGATGAGGTCGTAGGAAGCGTCCAAGAAACGATCACGCACTTCCTCCACCTTCAGCTGTTCGGAAACATCGGCAAACAACGCGAGGCTTCCCTTCGAGACGACTACGACAGTACCGGCACCGGCACGTTTATGGCGCCAACTATCCTTCCCTTCCGTATCCAGGTCAAACCCGTGGCCGGCATGTTTCACCGTTGCCACGCGATATCCGGCCTTGACCAACTCGGGAATGACGCGTTCGATCAACGTCGTCTTCCCGCTGTTCGACCGACCGATAAACGAAACGATGGGGATAGACATACCGTGACCGTTGAGTTCTTGTTCAGCAACAGGAGAGACGATGTCCACGGGAGCGCATCTGCTCGGCTGACTGAGGCCACGCTTCACCATTCAATAACTGGACCGAGACTTCATCGCCAGGATTCAGCGTTTCGACTTCCACCGGCACATCGATGAGGCAATTGGCCTTGACCATAGACGTGAGAATGCCGGAGCCTTGATCGCCGGTCGTTCGAACCTTGAAAACACCGTCTTCCCTCGTGAGAATGCCACGCAGGAAGTGCCGCCGATCGGCCCGCTTGGAAAATCCTTCCTGGAAGATGGCCTGAACCACCGGACGCCCATAGCTCCGACACCCACTCATTTTCAGTAATGCCGGTCGAACCAACTGCTCGAAGGTGACCATCGCTGAGACCGGATTGCCTGGAAGACCGAAGGCGAGCTTGCCCTGGATCTTCCCGAAGGCCAGGGGCTGACCGGGTCGGATGGCGAGTTTCCAAAAGTTCATCTCGGCGCCGAGCTCGCGGAACACCGCTTTGGTGAAATCATAGTCGCCCATCGAGACCCCACCGGACAACACCACCATGTCGGCGTTCAACCCCTGAGAAATCTTCTCTTTCAGAGCCATTGGCGTATCACGCGCGATACCGAGCAAGAGCGGAATCCCCCCTGCTTCCTGCACAGCCGCCGCGATCCCATAGCTGTTCGAATTGATGATCTTCTCCTCACTGAACCGCTCGTCCAAATCAGCCAACTCGTCACCAGTCGATAGGATCGCCACTCGCGGCTGCTGATAGACAAACACCAACGACTTTGCAAGGATCGCCAACATCCCGACCTCACTGGGGCGGATCCTGCTCCCTTTTGCGATGATGTAGTCCCCTTTCTTGACATCCTCACCCTGCGGCCTGATGTTGGCGCCTTTCGGTTCAGCCTTCAATACACGGACCGCATCAGGTGTATGTTCCGTATCTTCAACCTTCAGAACCGTATCCGCCCCTCGCGGGATCGGAGCCCCGGTCATGATGCGGATAGCCTGACCGGAACCGACTGTTTTGGACGGCATCGTCCCGGCGGGGACATCCTCGATGATCGAGAGAGTAACCGGTTTCTGAATGGCGTGCTCCTGTTTGATATCCTCCCATCTGACGGCAAACCCATCCATCGCGGAATTATCCCACGGCGGATTATCGCGTTCAGCGACAATGTCTTCTCCCAGAACACGGCCCAAGGCGTCAAGAATCGAGATTTTTTCGAGGCCTAACACCGGCGCGGCATCGAGTACGACCCTTTGCGCCTCGGAGAGTTGGGTCAATCCGGTCATGGCATCCGCAGCTTTCACTGGCTGACTCCCTTACAGCGGTCCCACAGTCGTCCGTCCCACTTTCAGCAACGACGCGCCTTTTTTACAGAAGGCTTCCACCTGATTGGCAATACGGTGGTACGCTTCCGCCGTCGGCGTGTCCGAGTTGAACAAGGCAAAGGGTTCGCCTGCGTCGGACTGTGTGACCACGTCCGGATCGAGCGGAATCCTTCCTAAAAATGGGACTCCCATGTCGAGCGCGGACGCCTCCCCACCTCCCTTACGAAATACATCGATGTGAGTATGGCAATGCGGGCATTCAAGCCCACTCATATTTTCCACGATGCCGATAATCGGCACCTCGCTGTCCTTGCAAAAGGTAACCGATTTTCTGGAATCGAGAAGCGCCACTTCTTGCGGCGTCGTAATAATCACGGCACCGCTCACCGTGCCGAGCAGATCGATGGTCGTCACCGACTCGTTCCCGGTTCCCGGCGGAAGATCGATCAGGAGAAAATTTAAATCCTGCCAATCGACCCCACCGAGCAATTGATTGATGAATTCATACTTATAGGCATCACGCCAGATGATGGGATCATCCGAGTTCTGCAGCAGGAATGACATCGAGGCGATCTTCACATTGTAGGCCTGGAAGGGAATGATTCCGCCCGAGGTGCTGATCTTGAGCTTCTGACCTTCCGCGCCGACCATTTTCGGAATGTTGGGGCCGTGAATATCCATGTCGCAGATACCGACATGCCATCCTTTGAGCGCCAGGCTCACCGCGATGTTGGTCGTGCAGGTGCTCTTTCCCACACCGCCTTTATTGCTCATGATGAGCACTTTATGCTCGATGCGCTCCATCCGTTTGGCAACCAGCCATCGGCTATGTCCTTCTTTATCTTTTTGGCATCGTTCATTTTCGTCGCAGATGGCACAAGCCCACAGATAGGTGCAGGCGTCCCCGCTTCCATTGCTATTGTTGATGACATTAAGTTCACGAGCCATAAAATTTCTTTTCTCCGACTATTTCAGTCGATCGCCCTCGTCGTCAGCGCTGTCGTCCTCCCGGAACTCCGACATAGTCATCCCCGGACGATTTCGGCATTGACATACCCGAAGCCGTCCTGCCTGCCGCGACTCCGGCCATGGCGACGGTCGGAACGCCTGCTTGATGACTGCTCTCAGCCCGCGCTTTTTTGCCAAAAAACTTCGCGCCGAAAATACCGACCCAGTAGAGAAGAAACATGGGGCCGGCCATAAGAGTTTGGTTGAATGGGTCAGGCGTGGGAGTCAGGATCGCCGCGATGATAAACGACCCCAACAACGCCCACTTCCAATACTGGATCAAGAACGGCGCATCAACCCAGCCCAGCTTTGCCATGAGCGTGAGCGCCAACGGCACCTCAAAGATCAACCCAAACACCATCAAAAACCACAGGGAAAAACCCACATATTGGGCGATCGAGATCTGCGGCACGAACCCGGCGTTCACCCCGTATGAAATCAGAAAATTCAAGGCGAATGGAAGCACGAAGAAAAACGAGAATCCGACCCCCGCATAGAACGCCAACGTGCTCACACAGACAAACGGCCCGACAAACCGTCGTTCCTGAGCGTGAAGGCCAGGAACGATGAACCTCCAAATCTCAAACAAGAGATAGGGCATGGCAAGCACGACCGCAAACAACCCCGCGACCTTGACGTTTTGCCACAGCGCCTCGGCCGGGGCTAGAAAGACAAATGGCACGGTCGGTAAATCGGTAGGCTCCCAGGTCAATTTGCTGGGCACGAACATGTTCTGAAGTGGAACGCGCAGCCACTTCACCAGCGCGTCGGCATAGAAAAACGTCCCCACGAACACGACCGCCAGGACGATCACGGCACGGGTAAGCCGGACCTGGAACTCCACGAGGTGCTCGATGACCGGCATCTTCTTGTCTTCCAGCGGCTTGAAGATCGAATCCTGCAGCCACCGGTTCAGCTTGTTCAGCACGGGCCCTCGCACCGATGAGCACCCGTCCCTCTGACGATACGAAGATCGCAGCGACGGTATTCCACCGATCGACAGATCAATCGACCGACTTGTTCCTTCCCCTACCTCGGATTGATCGCCACAAACAGGCTGTTGCCTTGTCGATTGACCAACAGTACGGCAAGTTCGTCTTTCTTGATTTTTTCTGCGGCCTTTTGATAATCGCTGAGCGTCTTGACGGCCTCGTGATTGACTTCCTGGATGACATCACCACGTTGGAGACCGGCTGCCTCGGCCGGTCCGCCCGGCTCCACCGACGTGATGACGACTCCAACCGTCTTCGAGGAAATGTTCAACTGGCTCATCAGCGCATTATCCAAGGTTTGGACACGCAACGACGCGAGCACATTATCCGGAAGTTTCATCGTTTCTCCCGTGTCCTTGGGCGGCGTCGGTTCTTTCTTGGCCAGCATTTCATCCGAGGGACGTTCGGCCACCTTGACGGTGATCAACTGTTCCTTGCCATCGCGCAAGACCTTGACTTGCGCGTCTTTGCCTACCATCGTTCTAGCCACGAGGTTGCGCAGCTGACTGACACTCTGCACCTCCTTGCCGTTGAATGCCACCACGACGTCCCCTCGCTTCACTCCGGCGGCATAGGAAGGACCGTTTTCATTGACATCGCTGATCAGCACACCCTTCCGCTCCTCCGGAAGCTTGAACGATTTCGCCAAGGCCGGCGTAATTTCCTGAATCGCGACACCCATCCATCCGCGCACGACCTTGCCCGTTTTTTGCAGACTGTCCACGATATCGAGCGCGATGCTGCTCGGAATCGCAAACCCGATCCCTTCCGATCCGCCGGTCCGCGAGAAGATCGCGGTGTTGATCCCGATCAACTCTCCATTCATATTGACCAGCGCGCCGCCGGAATTTCCCGGATTGATGGCTGCGTCGGTCTGAATGAAATCTTCGTAGTCAGCGATACCGACGTTTCCACGCCCAAGGGCGCTGATGATGCCCAACGTGACGGTCGAACTCAGGCCGAACGGACTTCCAACCGCCAGCACCAGATCACCCACCTGTAACTTTTCGTATTCAGCCCATTTCAACGACGGCAGATCCTTGGCGTCGATTTTGATGACCGCCAAATCCGTCTTCGGATCGGTGCCCACCACCTTCGCCGTAAACTCACGCCGATCGCTGAGGGTCACCGTAATCTGGCTGGCTCCTTCCACGACGTGATTGTTGGTCACGATGTACCCATTGGAATCCAAAATGACACCGGATCCCGCACTCTGATCCGGACGACCGTGCGGCATGGGCGGCCCATGCGGAATCGGCGGGGGGGTCGGCCCTTCTCCGCCTCCCGGTTCCTCCCCGGGGGGAGGGGTGCCAAATGGGTTAGGCGGAATTCCTCCTCGCCTCCGGCTTCCCTCTCCTCCACCCGTCACCGCGATATTCACCACGGCTGGAGTGGTCTTTTTCACGATATCCGAAAAGCCTTGAGCCCATGCTGGAGGCACTCCTGCGGCTGACGCGGATGACACGCATCCACTGCCGGCAAGAGCCCACACCATCAGGCCGGTGCCGATAAACATCTTCGTCACTTGCTGACTCCAGTTTCCCATATCCGAATTCCTCCAGAATGTGACTCTCATCGAGAGTACTAAGAGTACGAGTGGAAACGAGCATCTACATGGATCGAACACTTCATCTTACACCAGTCATTCTACAGCCTTCAAAGAGGAAAAATCCTGGTCGATCGCGGTTGCTTTCACCCGCATGTTTCCAGTACGGTGCGGCCCAAGATGGTCACCATAGGCCAGGCGTTGATCTTAGGAAAACCGTTCAAACGTAGTGGGTATGGGGCGGGCGCATGGATAGGCTGTGCGCTCCTCTTTTTTCTTCCCGCTTGTGTGAAACATCTGGAATTTCCCCCTCTGGGGGACCCCTTACCTACCAGCGCCAAGCTTGATATTCCCTCGTCGATGAAAGACCTGACGCTTCGCTACAGCGATTCCTGTGGACACATCCAGGACATTCCTCTGGGCGAGCGGCTACAGGAAGCCTTACGGGAAGGCATTCGTCGAACATTCACCACCACGGTTGACGAGGGCACCGGCGATACCTCCGTACCTGATTATATCGTTCGGATGGATCTCGTCGATTCGTCGTTTGACCTCAATAAAGAAGCGTTGTACGACCGCGCCCCGGCGACCATCCAACTCAATGCCATCGCCCGCATCTACGACAGAGCGGAAACGTTGCTCCGGCAAACAGACATCAAAGTCACCCGACAGGAACGCCTCCGGCTTGAGCAGCTCGCGAAAAACTGCGATTACCTGATCGAGCCCTTCATCCGAGACACCGTCATCGATTTTGCCACCCGTGTCTCTCTGAATGCCAGGCTCGCGGCCGGCGGCCAGGAACCCATGGCTTCGATGGAGTCGGGTGC
Organism: Nitrospira sp.; assembly: GCA_037445435.1. Lineage (GTDB taxonomy): Bacteria > Nitrospirota > Nitrospiria > Nitrospirales > Nitrospiraceae > Nitrospira_D. The sequence continues at coordinate 8,932 of JBBIKN010000095.1, forward strand.
GCCTTCGGCTTCAGCGTCACCGGATCTTCAATTCAAGGCAACGGTCCTGGACGAAAACAGCAACCTGATTTTTGAAGGAGGCGAGCATGTCCGCGTGCGCGTGGACATCGTCAACACGGGGACGAGCGTCATTGAACAGGCGTCGGCCTCGCTCACCGGCACTCCAACCATCATCGAACGGTTTCCCGCTCCAACATTGAAGGTTCCCCCTCTGCAGCCAGGCCAAACGAAATCCCTCGAGTTTATCGCCACGCTCCCCCCCACCAAGCAGCCCCAACCAGCCTCGATCCAGGTCACCGTCGCCGAACCAAGAGGACCCGCGGCTCCGTCCCAAACCCTCTCGTTCACCCTTCAACCGGCCGGTACCGGCACGGACGACGTGAACCAAATTCCTGCTCCGGCGCCGAGCTTTCACCAGCCTCAGACCTTCCTCGTCTCGATCGGAATCGGCACCTATCGTGATCCCACACTCACGCCCCGCCGCTACGCCGCGACGGATGCGGAGACCGTTGCCGCTTATTTTCAATCGCTCGGTGGCGTGCCCTCATCTAATATCCGGCAGTTGCAGAACCAGAAGGCCCTCCGGGCCGATCTCCACGAAGCCTTGTTCGGCTGGCTCCCACAGCATGCGGCCAAGGATGCCGTCGTGATCGTCTATTTTTCGGGACAGGCAATGGTAACACCAACCGGCGACATCTTGCTGGCCCCCTATGACGGGAATGGTACGGATTCGACGCGACTGTACCCACTCAATGATCTCGAATCCGCCCTCGCCAGGCTCAAGGCTAAACAGGTTCTTTTCTTGTTCGACGGCATGGTATCCAGACTGCGCGGCGATACCAAGGGAAAGATCACTTCACCCCGCTGGGACCTGGGCGGAGGCAATACGGTTGCACTGATCGGGGGCGAAGACTTGACGAAGGGGCTGGAAGACGATCAACACCGCCACGGCCTGTTCACCTACTACCTTTTGAAAGGGCTCCGGGGAGAGGCCGATACCAACCGCAACGGAACCGTTACGTTTGGAGAACTCGCCGGCTACGTGCGTCAAAAAGTCGCCTGGGCGGCGAAGACTCAGTTCAATCAGGACCAACGGCCCTTGCTGCTTCCGCCGCTCAAGCCGGACGACCCCACCGCCTCACTCGTCCTGACAGCACTGCCTTCGCTTACCTCTTCCGAAGCACCGTAAGCATTCTCAGACTGTTAGAACCTTTACCGTACGCGCCCACCGATCCGAACGCGCCCCACGGCGAAATCGCAATTTTCTTCGGCAAGAAAACGCACAGCCTAACGCTTGGCTCGTTTACGAGCGGGAGGTGCGCCCACCAGCACCGTTTCTTCATACGCCACGGTGTCGGCAGCATAGCCGATAGCAGTTTGGATATCGGCCTTGGTCAGGCGAGGGTAGGCGTCGAGAAGGTCGGCTTCGGTCGCCCCCTCTCCGAGCTTTCGGAGAATCAGCTCGACGGGAATGCGCGTCCCGCGGATGACGGGCTTGCCTATCATGACCTTGGGATTTATTTCGATCCGATTCGTGGTCATGGCTGGATCTCCTAGCTTCCCGGAGCTTACCATACTCAGAACGTCTCAGCAGCTTTCGTAGCCATGCTGCCCGACGGTTCCAATGACAGTCCTGGACGTTCCTTCCTGGTCGGCAAGGTCGCAGTTTCACCAGGACCACCGGCCCTTGCTGCTTCCGCCGCTCACGCCGGACGACCCAGCCGCACCGCTCGTCCTGACTGCGCTTCCTTCGCTTAGCTCGTCCGAAGCGCCCTAAGCCGTCAACTTGCGAGGGCTTGGACCATTCCATTTCTATTTCTTGGTTACATCGAGATGCGAACCGGGCTCTCTTGCAATACACCATACAAGATCCGACCTCAACTTCCTCCTAAAAGAAAATGTCAGTGGTATGTTGTAGTCCGGGCCTTTGATTCATCTGGCAGCGTTGAAAAGTAGTGGGGGTGTTTCCTCCGTTAAGATGTGTGTACTTCAGCGGAACCGCGCAAAGGCGGGCGTTCACGGCCAATATCATTCGCGACTTTTCAATCTTAAAATAGCCTGTCTGCTTATCAACATGAGTCTTTGCACGGATATGGTGACCGATAAATGGGAATAAAGACCTGCATTTTCTGTAGTAGTACTCTGGAGAAGGCAAGTGATGAGCATGTGCTGCCGCAATGGCTTCTAGGCTATCTAGCAATCCGAGGAGAGGATATTTCACCAACGCATTATAGTCTCGAAGGTGGTGTTGGCGCAGTGAGTACTCGTCGACATAAAGTAGAAAACTTGGTCGAAGGGAGGATCTGCTCAAAATGTAACAATGGTTGGATGAGTTCTCTCGAGGACGAGGTCAAGCCGCTCTTAGTACCGCTGATGGAAGCTGAAAAGAAAGTGGTCGAGTTGGACCCCGATGAGCGCCTGAGGGTTGCTCGATGGGCATTTAAGACAGCTATAGTGCTGAATAGTGCATCAAACTTTCACAAGAACGTACCGCTAGAACACTTTTCCTATTTTTATGCAAATCAAGATTCTCTGCCTCCGTCAGTTGTTGTAGCGGGGCAGCAGCATCACGGTGAAAACAAATTCTATTGGCTGCAACAGCCTTTTATACTGACATCTGGGCTGGCTGGCGATATGTCTCTGGATGAAGCCAAGAGACTTGTGGCCGCATCCTATAAGATTAGCTTTCAGCTCGAGAAGTTGCTGCTTGTAGTTGCATGCTGGCCGTGGCCAGATTGGAGCTATGTTATCTGGCGTGGTATCCATGTTCCGCTTTGGCCAGCGAGGGGACCAGTCGGATTTTATGGTAGTGATCCGCTTCACGAAGGGTTTCCGTGGAGTGATGCGCTAGAGGCTCTGGCTGCATTTCATTTGACGTTAGCGGTAAGACGTAATGAGCTTTAGTCGCAGTTGGGGGTCGGATCCCGAATCGTGCATGGCACAGGAATACAGACTCAGCCTGGCCGCCCAACGTTCCTAGCAGCCGCCATGCCATTCGGACACAGTTCTCCTTTGCCTTCAGCAAATGGATCTCCCCGCGCTTCCTTATCAGCTGTTCTTACGCTGGAACCTAACCTCTCGCTCTTGACCTCGTAGAAGGCCTGCTGTACCATTTGTACAATTCGTCGGTATGAAGGGAGAGAGCTATGGCCCACCTGCCCGTCAGCAAAGCAAGACAGGGATTTGCGGATACGATCAACCGTGCAGCTTACGGAAAAGAGCGTGTCGTGGTGCGCCGAAGGGGCAAGGACATCGCTGCGGTGGTGCCGATTGATGATTTGCGACTCCTTGAAGAATTGGAAGATCGGATCGACCTCGCCGATGCACGGGCCGCTCTGGCTGAGGCGAAGAAAAAGGGGGCGAAATCACTCGATGTGATTCTGAAGGACCTTGGCCTCTAGTCCTCCCAGATGCCCTACGCAGTCCTCCTCGCCCCGCCTGCCGAACGACAGCTCAAGTCTCTGACCCATTCAGTTCAGAAGCGTATCGTCAAACGGCTCAAGTCACTCCGTGAGAATCCGCGGCCGCAAGGCGTGAAGAAACTGGCCTGGGAAGAGGGCCTCTATCGAATCCGAGAAGGTGATTATCGAATCATCTATACAATTCAAGACAAGGAGCTCATCGTCCTCATCGTCAAGATCGGCGACCGCAAAGAAGTCTACCGCTGAGCAGAGGATTGCGAGCCACGTTTCTCCTCCCCTCGTCAGCAGCCGCCATGCCCTCCGACCTCATATGAGAAAGGCTCATTTAATGCCGGATCTTTGAACGTGCATGGCGCAGGAATGACGGACTCCGCATTGCCGCCCAGATTCCCCAAAGCCGCCCCTACGATTTATGAGCCTGCCTCTGCATA
>JBBIKN010000096.1:0-12557 GCA_037445435.1 Nitrospira sp.
CGACCAGCTACCTGCTGCTCTGCGTGATAGGAGCTGCGGACGAGCGGACCAGATTCAACATGAGTAAAGCCCATGGCTAGACCTTCTTCTTTCAGGAGAAAAAATTCTGAGGGATCGTAGAACCGGGCGACGGGCCGGTGGTCTCTGGTCGGCTGGAGGTATTGGCCGATGGTGATGATGTCGCAATCGACCGCTCGGAGATCGCGCATGACCTCGCGCGCTTCGTCGAGCGTCTCGCCCATACCGAGGATGAGGCCGGATTTGGTCTTCATCCCATGGTGCTTCGCTCGTGCGAGGAGGTCGATCGACCGCTGATATTTTCCTTGAGGTCTGATCGATGGGAAAAGCCGCCGGACGGTCTCGATATTGTGATTGAGAATCTCCGGTTTCTCCGCACAAACAGTCGCGAGCGCCGCTTCGTTGCCTTCGAAATCCGGTATCAGCACTTCGATCGTACAGGCTGGATGCAGCCGCCTGGTCTGCCTGATCGTTTCGGCGAACACCCATGCCCCACCATCCGGTAGTTCGTCGCGGTTGACTGAGGTGATCACAGCATGGCGCAGGCCGAGTACTTGGATTGCTTCCGCCACACGACCCGGTTCCCTCTCATCCACTGGAAGAGGCCTTCCGGTCTCAACAGAACAATAGTGGCAACGCCTGGTGCAGATATCGCCCAAAATCAGAAACGTCGCCGTGCGGGCATTCCAACATTCCCACCGGTTCGGACAGCGAGCCTCTTCGCAGATCGTATGAAGCTTGAGCCGCTCCATCGTCTGCTTAATATCGAGATAATCCGGACCTGTCCTGGCGTGGACTTTAAACCATGGTGGGAGACGGGGTCGATAGTCAGCTGACGTCCCGCCTCGCAAGGTCGGCAATACGGGCTGACGGTCGATGACTGAGGATGACCGAAGATGGTCAAGAGGAACAAAGCTCATGACTTGTTCTCGGTAATAGAAGGTGCTCTGAACCACCTCTTCATTCTATCAATGAAACCAGACGGCTCAGGCTCGCTCTGTGGTGGATCCGGATACTCCACCCAAAGTTCCTGCGAACCGAGATACACACCGTTGCGAAAACTTAACTGCGTTTTGAGCTGCCTGTATCCCCGTGCATGGAGCGACTGGATCAAAACAGTGAGGGCTTCATCTTGGGTAGGATGTGCCTCCGTCATGACGCGAACGGTCTCATACCGCAAGATCGCTCGATAGCCTTCCCCTGCACGCTCAAATTCGACCGGCCGGCTGAATCCCCGCTCCCGGTCGTCTAAACCGGAGAGCTGATGTTTGTCGAATCCTACCAGCTCCATGGCTCATGCTAATGCTCGAAAGACCGCAACCAGGTCGCTGAGTGCAATGGTCTTGTTCTTGAGTATGGCCCGTTCAGCGTGAATCATCTCTCGTGTCGCGGGATCGACAGTACCTGACTTTAGGCAAGAGGCACCGAGCGTCAAAATGCGGTCACACTCATCGGCAAGCTTCCTCTTCACCACTGGATTGACTGACAGAATCTCCATGAGCTGTCGTCGTGTTCCATCGAGATGCCCTTGAAGTTCGGCGTCCGGGTAGCTCTTCCGAGCTGCTTCATCGAAACATCGATCAAGATACTGAGCCAGAAAGACATAGAGACGCACGAGCGCCGCGGCGATGTCGGTTTGGTCTTTGGCAGAAGCAGCCATGTGTCACCTCGGATCAGAGCAATGGCCTATGGTTGAGAGAACAAACAGCGACATATTCTCTTGTGAGCGCATAATCCATGCGCTGTATGTCATTGGCTTTTTGGACCAGGACGTCTCATCACTCAAGTAATACTTTAATGTCGTTGCCCTCAACTTTCACTTCATAGGCCTCCACTTTCGCGGAAGGATTATTCATGCAGGCGCCGGTCGTGACATTGAACCGCCACCCATGCCAAGGGCAAGTCACGATCTCCCCTTCCAACTCGCCCTCCCCTAACGGCCCTTCTCGATGGCAACAGGTATTGTTGATGGCGCGAATGGTCCCATCCACATTAAACACCGCGACGGCCTTGCCATTCGCTTCGGCTACGATGCCCTGTCCGGGCTTGATATCAGCGAGGCCCGCCACACGTACAAACTCCGCCATTCTTTCCTCCAATGTGATATCGCTTAATTACTGCTAAAAGGTTGCTTAATCTTCTTCAGCAAACTATCGATAGAGGGTCCGCTTTTCTCAGTATCACGTAGTTCTTCCATGATCTTTTTGGCAATGTCTCGAAAAGCCGCGGCTTGAGGAGATGCCGGATTGGCAACAACAATAGGATGCCCGGTGTCCCCACCGTCACGAATGGCTGGATCAATCGGGATACGCCCGAGGAAGGGCACGCCAAGCTTAGCGGCGGCTCGTTCTCCTCCACCATGCGAGAAAATTTCCGTCCGCTCACCGCAGTGACCACAGACAAAGTAGCTCATGTTCTCCACGATACCCAAGAGCAGGACGTTCACCTTCTGGAACATCGCCATACCCTTGCGGACGTCGTGGAGGGCCACTTCTTGTGGTGTCGTCACCGTGATGGCGCCGGCCAACGGAACCATCTGCGACAAGGACAGTTGCACGTCGCCCGTACCCGGCGGCAAATCGATGAGCAGATAATCCAAATTTCCCCACAGCACGTCACGAAAGAACGCTTGCAAGTACTGATGAACCATGGGGCCACGCCAAATGAGCGGGGCTTCTTCCGGCACCAGAAATGCCATGGAAATCAGCTTTACCCCGTAGTTCTCGACAGGAAGGATCTTGCCATCTTTCTGCTCCGGTCCGGTGGTACTTCCCATCATCATGGGGATATTGGGACCATAGAGGTCCGCATCCAACAGCCCGACCTTTGCACCGGCGACGGCTAACGCACAGGCCAGGTTCGCCGCAACGGTTGATTTTCCCACCCCTCCCTTTCCGCTGCTCACCGCGATGACGTGTCTCACTCCAGGAATCAAATTATCTTTTGCCTGAGGCTGCTGCGCCCCATGGCCATGTTGGTCTGCCATACCCGTTCTCCTATCTCCAACTGCGCTCGTCCCACGCTGTTTCTCGGACGCCGGAATCGAGTCGCCATTACGTGTGATGCATCATCATAAGCGATCCCAGGCGTGAAATGATATGGGTCAGTTGGGCTATCGTACATGTGCCGACCGGGGAAACCGAGACGATAGACATCGAACGTTGGGCATGTATACTGAAGTCAGACAGAGCCATTATTTTCAGGAGTCTTGATGATTACATCACCTTCGCTTGAGCCGGCCATTCTCCGTATCGGCGAACAGCTTGCTCAACTCTCTGCCGGCCTTTCACCGTCGATCTTTGACAGTCGCTGGTGGTCCCATTCGGCCATCAATCTGGCGATGAAAGATGCGTCGTTTAAGACACGGTTGTTCCACTTCATCGATGTCCTTCCGGTCATTCAGGACGATGCGCGAGTCGTCTCGCTCGCCGAAGAATATTTTGGCCACGAAAGCCGCACGTTGTTCGGACTGCAGTGGGGCTTGAAGACACTCGCTTCAACGGGCATCGGTGCTCGTCTCACCGGTAAATCGATCAGGAAACAAATTGAACAGATGGCCAAAACGTTCATCGCCGGGTCTTCGGTTGAAGAAGCAGTTCCGGCCTTGTCGCAATTATGGACAGACGGACGAGCTTGGTCTGTGGATCTTTTAGGGGAGGCCACCATCAGCGAACACGAAGCCGATTGTTATCGTGACCAGTGCCTGAACGCCATGAAGGAACTCGGCCAGGCCACCATGACCTGGGCGTCCACTCCTCTGCTCGAGCAAGACCACTTGGGACCGATCCCACGCGTGCAGCTCTCACTCAAAATTTCTGCGCTCTCGTCTCGCCTGGACCCGATCGATCTCGATGGAAGTTATGAGTCGGTTGCCGCGCGTCTTCGTCCACTGGTGAATCTGGCACAGTCCCTGCCGGCCGGACTGATTTTCGACATGGAGCAGGCGGAGACCAAGGACCTGATCCTCCATATTTTCAAGCTATTCTTCGACGAGCCGGCCTATCGATCTTATCCCTATGCCGGAGTCGCACTACAGGCCTATCACCGAGAAACCGAACGAGATGTGCAGGATCTGGCGGCATGGGTACGGACACGTGGTGTGCCGATCACGATCCGACTCGTCAAAGGGGCATACTGGGATTCGGACACGGTCCGGTATCGGCAAGCAGGCTGGGCGGTCCCCCTCTTTGAACACAAGGCGGACACCGACATCAATTACGAACGATTGATTCCGATGCTGTTTCGCCATTCCGATCTCATCCGTCCCGCATTCGGCACACATAATCTCCGCACATTAGCGGCGGTAGAAGCCCATGCTGAATCACTCGGTCTTCCACCGGAAGCACGAGAGTATCAGATGATCTTCGGTATGGCTGAGCCGTTTCAGCAGGCCATGGTGAAATTCGGTCGACGGGTTCGGCTGTATACGCCCGTTGGCCGTCTGCTCCCCGGTATGGCCTATCTCGTTAGGCGGTTATTGGAGAACACATCCAACGAATCGTTCCTCAAAAAGGAATACGTCGAGTCCCAACCCTTGAGCCGGCTCCTCGCTCCACCGACGGCACCGACACAACTCCAACACGCCACAACGAACGGTGGGAAGGGGTTCAGCAACGAACCGCACGGCGACTTTTCACGGGCAGAGGTTCGGAAAGCCATGCGCGCCGGTATTGAATCGGTTCAATCTCAGTTGGGCCGACAATGGCACGGCGGTGCATCGGGTAGACTGACCGGCCCATGGCTGGAATCCCGTAACCCTTCAAGACCGCATGAGGTCGTGGCCAAGGTGCAAAGCGCGGCGGTCTCCGATCTGGACCACATCGTCGAACAGGCGCTCAAACAACGGGACTATTGGCGGCGAAAAGATCCAGAAGCACGATCTGCGATCCTACGGAAGGCTGCGTCGGAAATAGGTCGTCGTCGATACGAGCTGGCAGCGTGGGAGATCTTTGAAGTCGGCAAGCCTTGGCGGGAAGCAGATGCCGATGTTGCGGAAGCCATCGATTTTCTTCGGTACTACGCAGACGAGATGGACCGTTTGGCTCGGCCTCTACGTCTCGGCGACCGGCCGGGAGAACTGAACCAGCGTACCTATGAACCGCGCGGTGTGACCGCCGTCATCGCGCCATGGAACTTTCCACTTGCAATTCCTGCCGGAATGGTTTCAGCGGCACTCGTGACCGGTAATCCAGTCCTGTTCAAGCCATCCGAACGGTCGCCCGGCCTGGGAACCCTGATCACTGACATCCTCATTGAGGCCGGTATACCGGCCGGATGTTTGACCTGCCTCCCCGGTGGGCCGGAAATCGGCCACTCACTGGTTGCACATCCCCAGGTCGTCACGATCGCATTTACCGGATCGAAAACCGTGGGGCTCCGTATTTTAGCAGAAGCAGCGCAGGTGAGCCCCGGACAGCCCATGGTCAAGCGGGTGATTGCCGAAATGGGTGGGAAGAACGCCATCATTGTCGATGAGACGGCGGATCTCGACGAAGCGATCACCGGCATCGTCGCATCGTTCGCCGGCTATGCGGGACAGAAGTGCTCAGCCTGCTCCCGTGCCATCGTGCATCGCGCCGTCTACGACTCGTTCGTGTCGCGCCTCCGTGAGGCAGTGCTCAGCTTGGTGGTCGGCAATCCCATGTACCCGTCCACCAAGGTGGGACCGGTGATCGATGCCCGAGCTCAAACGAGCATACAACGCTATATTTCACTCGGTCTCGAGGAAGGCCGGCTCCTCGTGCAACGACCCGTGGATCAGAACGGGTATTTCGTCGGCCCGACGGTGTTTGTCGATGTCCAACCGCATCACCGTTTAGCACAGGAGGAGATCTTTGGACCGGTGTTGTCTGTCATGAAAGTAGACAGTTTTGCCGATGCGATCCGCGTGGCAAACGGAACCGCGTATGCCTTGACCGGAGGGGTCTATGCCAGGAGTCCGGCCAATCTTGCGATGGCCCGCGAACAGTTCGACGTAGGCAACCTATACCTGAACCGACCGATTACCGGCGCCCTTGTCTCTCGTCAACCCTTCGGCGGGCACCGTTTCTCAGGGGTCGGAGCGAAAGCGGGGGGGGAAGACTATCTGAGCCAGTTCATGATCACCAAGGTTATCAGTGAGAACACCCTTCGACGAGGGTTCGAATCCGCTCCGTGAAGCCTTCGGCGTTTTGATATCGTATTCTTCAAGTTCTTCTATGATTTCCGTCACCACGCCGCGATCTTCCTTGATGGCGGATAATTCTTGCCGCTCCGAATACTTCACAAGACCGACCCCCTTGGCAAACCAGGCCGTCATGACGTCGATTCCAGAGACGGTGCGGCGGCTTCCGGACAAGTGGATCTTCATGTTCATTCGTGCTTCGACTTTGATGGCATCCTGAAACGTACCGGCCGGGACGGTGATGGTTTCTCGTCCGATCACCTTGCTCCACCCCTGGGTATCGACCTTCTCATCAACTTGGTCACGATCCATATCGCTGCCGAAATCAATCCCCGTTCGGTCAAACTGCTGAAAAGAGGACGGGATTTTCAGTGGGAATCGGAAAATTTGGTAGGGGGTAATCTGTTTCTCCAGCGGCGTTCCTGGCTCCGACCCATAATACACGATGCCGACCGAATCGCGCCGATAGAAACTATCGGACGGTCCGTGATTTCCCGGGTTCGTATCATGGAATACGGTGACTGTGACACCTTTGATTGTCTTGGTTCCCGAGACCGTCGATACATTGGTGAAAAACTTCAGTTCGATAGATTGCAGCGGTCCCTCGTTGATCTGACCGCGGTAGGTCCAGCGGCTTCCGACCGTATCCGGGAAATACTCCTCGGACTTTGAAATCGTGATCGGCTCCTCAGCACCGAGCACCACAGACCATGGGTGTAGTCCCAAGAGCACGCATAGTCCCGCCTTCAATACCAGTCGCATATCACATTTCAGCTTTAACATCATTGCAGCTCCAGATACGAGGTTTTTTGACGGTATCATAGGAGTCCCGAAAGCGGCAAGCCGATAGGTGCTGTGCCGAGTTTCGATACGTGCTTGTCTTGGCCCGATTCTCACCGCATAATTCCCTCCACTATGGAACCTCCAATCTCATCAACGCCTTCTGCGAAGGATCGACTGACGAAACCATCTGATCGTCCAGCAGTTCTCATTACCGGGGCATCCGGAGGGATTGGTCGTGCCATCAGCCACGCGTTCGGGGAAATCGGATGGTACGTGGGAGTTCATTACTATCGGAATAAACAGGCAGCCGAAGCAACCTTGAATCTCGTCCTAGAGAGCGGTGGAATCGGCGACTCATACCATGCCGATATTCGTGAAGCCGAATCCGTTCGACGCATGATCGACAGATTCTCCAGCTCAGCGTCCGGTCCATTGGCACTGGTCTGCAACGCAGGAATCGGGCAGAATGCTTTGCTCGTGCGCCATTCCGACGAGGTCTGGGATACTGTCATGGCCACGAATCTCACCGGAACGTTTCACTGTCTGCGCGCCATTGCTCCTGCATTACTTGCTCGCGGCGGAGGCTCCATCATCGTGATCGGCTCTCACACGGGATTCCACGGAGCGACCGGCCAGAGCGCGTATGCCACATCGAAGGCCGGACTGATCGGGCTTGTCAGAACGGCTGCGCTGGAATGGGGGCCACACAATATTCGTGCGAATCTCGTGCTGCCAGGATGGCAGAAAACTGACCTGACGGAGGGAATCTTCCCCGAAGACACAGGATGGCTGGATCATGCACTGCGCCGTCCACCGATGATCGAAGAGGTCGTCAGTACCATCGTGCACTTGACCCAACTCAAGGATGTGTCGGGCCAGGTGTGGAACTGTGATAGCAGGCATCTTTGAACGAGGAGCTCACCCGCATGCCACCATCCGTCGGACTCCGTCCATGAGTCACGGAGTCTTCATCACCGGTACCGATACGGGCGTTGGAAAAACTTTGGTCACAGCATCGCTCGCCCTTCATCTCAAAAAATACGGGATGGCAGTCGGCGTGATGAAGCCGATTGAAACAGGGGTCTCACCGGCAAGGGACGCTCAATCCGATGCCGCACGACTACGATCGATCATGGAATGTGAAGAACAATTGGGGGCGATCCGTCCCTACTCGTTTGCACTACCGGTGGCCCCGCTTGCCGCTGCCGAGTCCGAAGGACAGACTATCAATCCAGACATCATCAAGAGAATCTATCGCCTCTTATCCAGCCGGTATGACTATATGGTCGTGGAAGGAGTCGGTGGGATACAGGTCCCTATCACGCGTAGCGACAACGTGTTGAGCTTGATTAAACACTTGCGACTTCCAGTCATTGTCGTGGGACGGTCTGGACTGGGAGGAATCAACCATGCCTTGCTGACGATCGAAGCCATTCGCCGAAAACAGATTACCATCGTCGCGCTCCTCTTGAATCGTACACATTCGGTCAGATCGGCCACCTCGCGCATTCAAGAGCGCACGACCATTGAAATTCTTCGCAAACAGGCCGGCGTACCAGTACTCGGCCCCCTCCCCTATGAACCGGGCATGCCGGGCCGTTTCCGTCCCTCAGTCATGCATCTTGCCAAATCCGCCGCCATTAAGAAGCTGGCGCAGTGTGTGTTGAGGTCCGCGCGACGAAGTCGCTGACGGTTTGATGAATATCCGGCGCCTTCAGAATCGCGGAGATCACCGCCGCCCCGTTGGCTCCAGCGCGCATCACTTCTCCAACCGATTCCAGAGTGATTCCGCCGATGGCAAAGATCGGCAACGACGTCAGTGTGCGAATCGCTCGTAGCCCCTCGAGTCCGACGACCGGATCGTGATCCACCTTGGAGCCAGGTGTGAAAATCGGACCAAACCCGAGATAGTCCGGCCCACCGGCAGTCGCCGCCACCACTTGCTCTCGGTTGTGTGTCGAAATCCCGATCAGTTTGTGAGACCCCATCACTCTTCGCGCGAGATGGAGCGGTAAGTCTCCTTGTCCGAGATGTACTCCATCCGCATCCACCGCAAGCGCCAAATCGCAACGATCATTGACGATGAACAGCACTCCCAGCTCATGTGCCATCTTCCTGAGTGGCCATGCTTCCGCATAAGCGGCCTTCATCGAGGCGGCCTTGTTGCGGTACTGGAACAGCTTAGCTCCGGCGGTGGCCGAAGCTTTCAGAACGTCCGGAAGAGGAAGATCGGGACTGACCGAGGGATCGAGAATGACATAGAGGCCGGACAGCCTCCCTGCAGCCGCATTATCTGTCGATAGGCCGGTCATGTCGGTTACCGCTTGGAATGTTCCAACGCTTTTTGTTTGACGATACGAAAGTGGGTTGATAATTCTTGCCTCGTGACCATCGCAACCAACCAACCCGGCACGAGAGAATCCAGCTCGACGATCAGTTCAAAGTCAGCCCGAGTCTGATTTCCCTCCTCGACCGGCTGCAGCGTCCACACTCGATGATAACGTTTGAAGTCACCGCCTTTCAGCTCGGTCACCAGGCCACCGTTCGGTAAGATCCTTGATTCCGTGACCAATCGACGTTCACCGGGCATCACCGGATGTTCGATGCGAAGATCGACCGTGGCGACCCCATCCCGGACGTTCAATTCAGCCACTCGCATCCGAACCTCAAAGAGATCCGGCCAATGGGCATAGTCAGCCAATAACTCTTGTATGATTTCCGGTTTGGCCGGGAAGAGCGGATGCGCCGTCGCACGAATTCCACCGCCCGGTTCGGCCTTCACCTCTAACCCATCCGCCTCAGCCGCTGCCGTTGCCCATGATCCCCATACCACAGTCGACAACGGAACCTGAACGACGAGCAATAAAAAGACGACCGATCGAGCTGTTCGCACTTTATCCGACAATCGCATCCAGGAGCCGCTGATGAATCTTTCGTACCCGTTCGAGCTGCCCTTTGGCGGGAAACCGCTCATAAAAACCGTCGGTGCGGAACTCCTTCGTCAGAGTGGCCCAGGGCTTGACGATCTCCGCAAACGGTGTGTGCGAGCGCTGCTCGTCCCAGTCATTGATGAGTTTGCGATCGACAATCAGATCGTCAAGGACGCGAATCAACGCCTTGAGCGTGACATCGCGAGTGAACATATACCGGTCGTTCTGCCCCCAGACCTCGCCCATCACATCCTTGACACCCTTCAGGTAATCCCGGACCAGCGCATAGCACCGGTCCGGCTTCATCCCCAGATGCGACTCCATCCAACGCTTATGGGCTGTCACGACTTTGAGCAGCTCATTGAAGACCTCGGACTGCAGAATCCATTTTTCCTGTTTACTCCGCCCCCCAAGGCGATTGATCTTGTACTGCAGCGGCGAGTCCGGCTCGCCATACAACAGATTGACGACCTTGGCGGTGAATTTCTTTTCAGGACTCTCCCATGACACCTTTTCATAGAGATCGACCAAATGCGACCGGTTGATCCGTGTATGGGTGGAGTTGATGATGACGAACATCTCGGTGGCGAAGTCGGCGCTCCTTCCGTCAAAGAGGAGGCAGGGCACCTCGACCTGCGCGCTTTGATCCGGATGTTTTTCGTGGAAAAAATGAAGCCCGGCGAGCCGATGCTGTCCATCGATCACCAGATACTTTCCCTTCGGCTCGCTCAAATGACCGATTGAATCCGACCCATCCGACTTTTGGAAGCGCAATGTTTCATCGGTAAAGAGCAGTACGGTGCCGGGAATCATCGGTTGAGCCACGACGGTCTCATAAAAATTGACGATCTGTTTGATCTTCTGACGATTCAACACTCGTTGAAAGCCCTTTTCGCTCCGCTCGATTCCCGCGATGAATTGCGCCACCTCGTCGTGTTCGGAGATCTTGGCCTGGGCGATCTCTTCGCCCTCGAAATGGTAGCGACTCGTAAACCGAACCTTCTCCAACAGTTCACCGGCCTTGTAGGCGATGAAATAGAACGTGCCCTCTTTTTGCGTAATCCGCGTCGCAAGCATGGAGCCTCCATTGGTGAGAATAGAAGCGAGCGGAAGGATTCTACGCGGTCCTCTCCATGGCCGCAACACGAAGGACTGTGCTACCATCGACGACTATGACGATTCGAGGCATCGTAGTGAGTCTCTTCGTTTTGCCGGTCCTGATCCTTCTCGTTCCTTCCCTCAACCCCAAGGCGCAGGAATTCGAGGATTCCGGAGCCACAACGGAGCTGTCGTGCAGCTTTTCAATGGAAAAAGGTGAAATCGGCCGTCCTTGCCACGTCCCATTCCCACAGGGGTGTCTCGTCGCCACCATGCCAGGTACCAAGCAACCCTGGACCACGATCTCAAAAGGCGGCCGACTGCAGTGTCGATTTGATCATAAGGAGACCGACTGGAAGACGAAAATTGTCGGCACGTGCGACCGATGCCAATCGATCCGATGTTCCGCCCACTTCAGTGTCCGCTTTGATTGCTCCGCACAACATTGAGCTCACGTAGCTATGTCCATCACGGCAGCCATCAAACAAGAAGCCCGCGCGCTGGGATTCGATGCGGTTGGGATTACCCACGTATCCAGTGAAAAAACACAGCCAGTTGCTTGCGACCAGGAAAACAGTGCCCCTCTCTCTCTCAAGACCACCGTACCTCGACGCCTCTTCGACCGTCTCACGGAATGGCTCCGGCGAGGCTATCACGGCACCATGACCTGG
The DNA here is from genome assembly GCA_037445435.1 of Nitrospira sp. Classification (GTDB taxonomy): domain Bacteria; phylum Nitrospirota; class Nitrospiria; order Nitrospirales; family Nitrospiraceae; genus Nitrospira_D. The sequence goes on from JBBIKN010000096.1 coordinate 11,664, forward strand.
ATCGAACGGTCTCCACACAAACGCGCCGATCCTGAGCAGGTGCTTCCCGGCTGTCGCTCGATTATCTCGCTGGGAATCAATTATCTCACCGAGCACCGAGCCAACGAACAACCTGGCTACGGCCGCATTGCGCGATACGCTTGGGGAAGTGACTATCACAAGCTGTTTGATTCCAGACTCAGGCAACTGGAACGGTTGATTCACAAAATGGCACCGGACGCCGAAACGCGTTCATATTCCGACACCGGCCCCATCATGGAGAAAGCCTGGGCGGAACAAGCCGGCTTGGGCTGGATTGGGAAACATTCCAATCTCGTTTCAGCCGAATATGGTTCTTGGCTGCTGCTGGGAGAAGTGCTGACTACATTGGAGCTGGAAGCAGATGAACCGGCGACCGATCTCTGCGGCAGCTGCACGCTTTGCATTCAAGCTTGCCCGACGAAGGCAATCGTTGAACCCTATGTCGTCGACGCCAACCGTTGTATTTCCTATCTGACGATCGAACTGCGCGGCGATGAAGTCGCCATCCCTCACGAGCTACAAGCCGGTATGGGAAACAAAATTTTCGGCTGTGATGATTGCCTCGACGTGTGCCCATTCAATCTCCAAGCCGAACCGACTCAAGAAAACGCCTTTCAGCCGTCAAACTGGAGCCTCTCCCCCGACCTCGATGAACTTTCCAAGCTCGATGAGATGACCTTCGCGACGGTATTTCGGCAAAGCCCGATTCGACGTGCTAAGCTCCATGGGCTTCACCGAAACGTCACGATCGCCCAACGCAACCTCAAGCGCTTGTAACTTCGTTGGTCTCCACACAGGTCGCTTTGGTGTGAATCGATTTAGATACAGAGTGTATCTTATTAGATTCTTCGCTTTATAACCCTGACTATGAAA
>JBBIKN010000097.1:0-12549 GCA_037445435.1 Nitrospira sp.
AGTCAGTGCCTGCACACAAGTGCGTTGGGCCTAATGTCGGACAGGCTCCTAGGGAATTCTGGTAGTGACGGTTCGGTTAAGCCGGGTGGTATTACTGTGGTGCTCTCGGGCAGCTTAACGATGACTGCGGATTTCACCCTCGTGCCTCCCGAGGGAATCCTTCCAGACTCACTCATTTTCACCGCCTCTTCTAATAACTCTCCCGCTAGTGACATTACCATCACTGCGAAAGATATTGTTGTAACCCAAGGCAGCCTTATCAACAGCGCCGCATTTTCCTCAGGACCCGGCGGCAATCTCAAGATCGTCGCTGACACGCTTCAAGTGACGGAGGGTGGCCAGGTTTCAAGCGGAAGCACCAGAGCCCCAAATCGCGGCACTCTTCCTCAAAACATCAACCCCACCGGCCAGGGAGGAAATATCACGATTCAAGGTCCTCTATCTGGCCCCAGAGTCTCTGTCCTAATTGACGGCTCCGGAAGCGGCATCTTCACCAACTCGGAAGGTTCGGGCGCAGGCGGCACGATCAATGTGTCCGCGAGAACGCTCACGATTCAGAACGGCGGAACCATCTCGGCGGAAACCTTAGGGAAGGACGCCGGCGCCAGAGGCGGATCGATCATTGTAATCGCGACCGATCAAGTCACTCTCGACAATGGGGCCTCGATCACTGCAAGCAGCGCAAACCCCAACAACCCGAGTACGGGCGGCAAGGCGGATGCGGGTAATATTTTTCTCAACGCTGGTCAGCAACTGGACGTGCAAAACAGCTCCATCACGACAAAGGCTGAGCTGGCGCAAGGCGGCAATATCGACATCCGGGCGATCGATCGTGTGAGAATCGTCAACGGCCAGATCAGCACGTCGGTCAGCGGTGGCGCGGGCAGCGGCGGCAATATCACGATCGATCCGAAGGTCGTGGTCCTCCAGAACAGCGACATCCTCGCACAGGCGAGGCAAGGAAACGGTGGCAATATCACGATCACGACGCCGCTGTTCTTAGCCGATCAAACCAGTCTTGTCGATGCCTCCTCGCAGTTCGGATTGAGCGGCATAGTGAGGATTCAATCACCGACGTCGAATTTGAGTGGCACGGTTGCTCAGCTGGCCTCGAAGCCGACTGCAACTGCAGCGCTTTTGCAAAACCGTTGTGCAGCATTAGCCGGCGGCGAACAGAGCACCTTTATTCTGGCCAGTCGTGATGCCCTCCCCTCCGAACCAGGTGGATGGCTCAGCAGCCCGGTTTCGATGGAACATTGGATGGGAGAGGATACGGAGCATGCGACTGGTGTGATCGCGGGCACGAGGAAGCTGAATGAGTCACGTGCAACAATCGCTCGCGTAGCTCAGGGAGAAGTTCTGTCACTGCGGCGGCTGACGCCCCCTGGCTTTTTGGTTCGGACGTTTGCGACTGGAACCACAGGCTGTCCCTCATGACGGTCGGCGCTGGTTGTTCGGCGCGTCGAGACCGGCGTCGGTTCATAGCTTGCGCACTCCTCTCCTGTGGTGTCACCATGACGATGATCGCAACCGCCTCGCCGCTCTTCGCGCAAGGAGCTCCTCAGACGGCTCCTCCCATTTTTGATCCCACGCTCCGATCCGGCGAACCACCGGCACCGCTGAAGAAAGAATTCAAGCCGCCGACACCTCCGCCAAGTCTCACCCTCCCACCGGTGCCGGTACCGCCGGAGGATGGTGTTCAGCAACAGCTCGGCCAGATCCAGGTGTTTGTGAAGGAAATCCAGGTCGTCGGAAATACCGTGTTCCCGGATTGGGAGATCAAGGCCATCACCAAGCCTTATGAAAACCGCAACGTGACCACTGAGGATTTAGAGCGGCTCAGGCTCGCGCTGACGCTTCTCTACATCAACAATGGGTACATCACTTCCGGCGCCGTCATTCCGGATCAGGACGTGAAAGATGGTGTGATTCAGTTACAAATCATCGAGGGAGCCCTGTCACGAATCGACGTGGAGGGAACCAATTGGTTTCGACGCGGTTACTTGAGCGACCGCGTAGCTCTCGGCGCACGGCCTCCACTCAGACTTGAGCCGATTCAAGAGAGATTACAACTGCTTCAGCGGGATCCCCGTATCGAACGGATCAATGCCGAACTTCGTCCAGGCGACCAGCGAGGAGAAAGCATCCTCAATGTGAAAGTCAAAGAGCGCAGCCCCTGGAAGATGTGGCTGGAGTTCAGCAACTATCAGACACCGGTTGTCGGAGCCGAGCGAGGGTTGATGACGCTCGCCCATTACAATGTGACAGGTCATGGAGATCCGTTCAGTATCACTTACGGAGGCTCACGCGGGGTTCACCCGATCATCGACGCATCCTACACGCTGCCGATCAACCGCTACGATACGACCTTTACCGCGTCCTATCGTCGGAATGATTTCGTCGTCGTGGACGATAGGTTTCGTGTGCTCGACTTGAACTCAGAGTCCGAAATCATCGGCTTCACGCTTCGACATCCAGTCTATCGAACCCTGTCCGACGAACTGGCCGTGGCGATCAGCGGCGAGCATCTGTACAACAAGATTACTTCGGCCTTCGACTTACCAGGTCAGCCGTTCCTTTTCATTCCTGGAGCATCGAACACGGGCGTGAGCACCGTCAGCGCGCTGCGGTTCATCCAGGAATACCAGCACCGGACTCCATCGTCCGTAATCGCTTTCCGTTCCCGGGTCAGTGTCGGCTTCGATGTGCTGGGTGCCACGATCAACTCGCGCGACGCGACCACTGCGGACGGTGAGCCGCTGCCCAGCGGACGGTTTGTATCCTGGCTGGGACAAATACAAGCAGTGAAACGGCTGGAATATCTGGGAGGTTGGCAGATCCTTGGGCGGCTGGATCTTCAACTGAGTAACAACCGCTTATTTCCGCTTGAACAGATTCCGGTAGGTGGGCGGTTCAGCGTGCGCGGTTATCGAGAAAACACGTTCGTTCGAGACAACGCCTTCCTTGCCTCAGTTGAAAGCCGAATTCCCCTGCTCAAGTACGCGAGCGGCGAGGATATGGTCCAGTTCGCCCAATTCGTCGACGTAGGGCGGTCCTGGATGTCGCGAGGCCGCACCCATGACCTCCAGACCCTTGCCAGTGTCGGTCTCGGCATCCGCTGGAATGTGTTGCCAAGAGAGCGAGCCAGGTTCGAACTGTATTGGGGGGTCCCGCTCAATCATGTGCCCCGTCCGTCCGGCAATCTGCAGGACTACGGGATTCATCTTCAGGCCGTGGTCCAGGCCTTCTAATGACCAGAGGCTCCATGCCGGCCATCAATCGTTCTGTTATTCATTTCGTCCGACAAGGAACTGTCATCCTCTTGTTGGCGACCATTCCGTTTTTAGTGGTGATACGATCGGAATCGCATGAACCCTCGTCCTCCGCAGATTCATTGATGAAGGAAGGGGCTCAGTATTTTCAGAAAGGAGCCTTCAGCGAAGCCTTGTCCCATTGGAAGCAGGCTGCGGATCTTTATAAGAGCGCCGGAAACAAGCCGGCGCAGTTCGAGGCCCTCGGCCTCTCGGCGCAGGCCTCGATGGGACTGGGGCAATCCAAACAGGCACTCCAGTCTCTGGAACTGGCGCTCGCGCTCGCCCACACCAGCGGCGACCCTCTCGTGGAAGCCTCCGCTCTGGGGCAACTGGGACGAGCCTATTTGACGCTTGGACAGCTCACCGAAGCCTCGGAGTATCTCCACCAGGCGTCGGATTTGCTGAGAAAGCATGACGCTTCGCAACTCACGGCAACCACATTGAACGATCTCGGCGTGCTGTTGGCGCTGAAGCAGCAGCACAAGGAAGCGTTGGAGGTTTTTGAAGAAAGTGTAACCCTCGCGCAGAAAGCCAAGCTGCCACTGCTCGCTGCGACCGGCCGTACGAATGCCGCCCGAGCCCTGCTGCGACTCGGCCAACCGGTCAACAGCCGCGTCGCCCTTGACGCGGCACTCGATAACCTCAAGGACGTTCCGCGATCCCGTCATGAACTACTCGGGTTGATCGGTATTGCCTTGGCGTACCAGCGACTCATCCCTCACCTCCCCCTGGCCCATGACCCGCTCTTGTTGAGAACAGCCGGCGTCCTTCAGGAAGCAGCCACGGTCGCGGAAGAGCAGGGAGACAAGAGAACACTTTCTTATGCGCTAGGCTATCTTGGTCATCTCTACGAAACAGAAGCCCGCTTCGAGGAAGCGTTGCAGCTCACCAGACGGGCGCTGTTCATCGCACAATCAGTGGATGCACCGGAATCGCTCTACCGCTGGCAATGGCAGTTGGGGCGCCAGCTGGCTGCCACCGGACAGTTGGATAAGGCCATCGAATCCTATCGGCAAGCGGCTTCGACGCTCCAACCGATTCGGGTCGAGGTGGCACGAGCGCCTTTCGAAGATCCGACAATCGGTCAGGAAACCGTGAAACCGTTGTTCTTCGAGCTGGCCGACCTTTTATTGCAGCGGGCGTCGCTCACCGATGACGAGAACGCCGCAGAGGGATATCTGCTTGCCGCGCGCGATGCGATCGAGGCCTACAAGACGGCGGAGCTGCGGGACTATTTCAAGGACGACTGTATCGATGCAGCCCGTTCCAAGCTCACCACGTTCGATCGGTTGGCGCCGGACACGGCGGTGATCTATCCCATCATGTTCAGTGCCCGGCTGGAGCTGCTCATGAGCCTGCCATCCGGGCTCAAGCGGATCTCGGTGCCCGTGACCGCCGATCGGCTGACTCAGGAAATCCGGGCATTCCGCCGCGTGGTGGAGAAGCGGACGACCCGTGAATATCTGCCCCATGCACGACAATTATATGACTGGCTGGTGCGGCCGTTGGAACCGGACCTCTCGAAACTTCAGATCACCACGTTGGTGTTCGTGCCGGACAGTGCACTCCGGACCATTCCACTGGCGGCCCTCCATGATGGCTCAACATTCTTGATCAATAAATTCGCCCTCGCCTTGACACCGGGGATTACCCTGACCGACCCGCAGCCGTTGAACCGCACCAAGCTGCGATTCCTCGCCGCAGGCCTCACAAAGTCCGTGCAGGGGTTCCCGCCCTTACCCTACGTCGCGGAGGAGGTCGCCTCGATCGAACAGCTGTACAAGGGCGATCAACTCATCAACAACTCCTTTCAGACTCCCAGACTGGAACGGGAATTGCGTGATGGACGGTATGGAGTCTTGCATATTGCGACGCACGGCAAGTTTTCGACCGACGTGAATGATTCGTTCCTCCTGACGTTCGATGGAAAGTTGACGATGCACACACTCGATCAATTGGTGGGGCTCTTTCGATTCCGGCAAGAACCGCTGGAACTGTTGACCTTGAGTGCCTGCCAAACCGGAGTCGGCGACGATCGCGCGGCGCTCGGCCTGGCCGGCGTGGCCCTCAAGGCCGGGGCACGCAGCGCACTGGCCACTCTGTGGTTCATCAATGACGAAGCGTCGGCGGCGCTGATCACCGAATTCTATCGGCAGCTGCGGAATCCCTCTCTCTCGAAAGCCGTGGCACTCCAGCGTGCGCAGATGAAACTCTTAAACGACCGAGTGTACGAACATCCGGCCTACTGGTCGTCGTTTTTGTTGTTGAACAACTGGCTATGAGTTCCTAGAAAGGGCCGGAGAGGAGGGCTTGTGAGATATTATGGCGCGGGTTTTCTGCCGATCATCGGATTACACCTTGTCTTGACGGTTTCCGTTCCTTCAACGTTCGCCGCCGCAACCGACAAGCCGACTGTCCCCAAAGCAGAGCAGCAGGAAGATCTACAACTCCCCGTCTACACACCGCCGAAAAAACTGACGCCCCGCGCTCGAGTCGGCGGTACGTTGAGGGGAACGGATGGCAATGAACCGGAAATCGTCGCGTTGGTCCCAGACCACGTCGGTTTGACCGTCAAACAGACACCGACTCTGAACTGGTACCTCTCGAAACCAACCACCTATCCTTTACGATTTACCCTCAATGACACGCAAAAAATCCTTCCCGTCTATGAAGGTTCCCTCCCCATTCCGACGCACGCCGGGGTTCAATCCATCGACCTCAAAACTCTGGGACTCACGCTTGAACCCAACGTCCAGTACCGCTGGTTCGTGTCGGCGAGACGTAATCCGGACTCCTACTCGGAAGATATCGTGGCCGGAGGCATGATCGAGCGATGCGAGTTCAGCGAATGTCTGACGGTCACCTCGGTCAATGTGACGTGCGACCGTGAAAGTGTGCGAACGAACGCCATGATCGGGTTTTGGTATGACGCAATGGGCTGTGTTTGCTCGTTGATTGAGCAAGACCCCAAGGACTCATCGCTTCGTCGGCTTCGAGGGGCCTTACTGAGGCAGGTTGGGCTCAACGGCGTGGCGGACTGGGATCTGAGCTCCGTACAGCACAATGCGAAATAACTCGTGGTAAAGCACAGACAGCGCTATGAACCCGATTCGCGATAGATGAATCAAATTTGATTCACCATGAATCAAATTTGATTCACTGTGCCGTCCGGTAGCTTTCTGTTTCGCGCGTATTTTCGGTCTCTTCTTGTGAAGAATCGGGTTGTCTCGCAGTTTCTGACCCGCTATGCGGACGGCACATGCCTTGCTGTACAAAAGTAATACAGTCGTACGTGCTATTGGTAGGACCCCGTCATGATAACGGCGTAACTCTAGAGTTCACTCCGGCATCGATGCTCTGTGAGCTCTCCTCAAGTGATCCCTTCATGATCACACTCCTTTTTCAATTGCGGAGAAACCCAAGCGTGAGCTGTACCGGCGTCTGGTTGGTCTTTCTGACATCTCTCGCACTCGCGTGTCTCTTCTCAACTCGAGGAGAAGCGGCCGGCATCGAGATCGCCATCCTGAAATCCTCCGACCTCAAGGCTTACAATGATGCGATCGAAGGATTCAAGGCCACGGCCCCGGGGACCGCCATCTATGCCGAGTACGACTTGCGGGGCGATCCTGAACGGGGAAAGCAACTGGCCAAAAAGATACGAGCGTCGGACTCTTCTCTTGTCGTTGCCGTCGGCTTGAAGGCGGCATTGGCGGCAAAGGTGGAAATTGCGGATATCCCGGTTGTGTACATGATGATTCTGGACCCGGTGAAACATCAGCTGACCGCCGCCAATATGACCGGTGTCCTGCTCGAAATTCCGACAGATCGGCAGTTCAAAGTCATGCGCGCGCTCTTGCCGACCGCTCATAAGATCGGCGTGCTCTTTGATCCCGACAAGACCGCGACCAAGCTGAAAGAGGCGGAGCCTCAAGCGTTGGCCAACGACTTTCAACTACAGGGATTCCCCGCCGAAAATGAGAAAGACGTTCCTCAGCAACTCCGGAAGCTTCTCTCCTCATCGGACACCCTATGGCTCATCCCGGACTCAACTGTATTGACGGACGAATCGATTCGCTTCATCCTGGAGTCGGCGCTCACCAAACAGATTCCCGTCATCGGCTTTTCCCCCGAATTTACGCGCCTGGGTGCCTTAATCAGCTTATCCGTCAGTTACGGTGAGATCGGCCGGGAAACCGGTCTCCTCGCCAAGCGTATTTTGGATGGAGAAAAAGTATTACCGCTTAAGCCTCTGCCCGTCCAGCGCATCAGGCTCACGGTCAATCTCAAAACCGCGCGGTATTTGGGCATCACGATTCCTAAAGAGCTCGACAGTATGATCGACGAAACTTATTGAGCACACCGCTCCATGGAAACAGCAACCCTTCAAGAAGGACGGGACCCGGGAGTACCACCGACGGCTCGATTCTTCGGACTCCGTTTGAAGTTCGTCTTGCTGTTCGGATTCATTCTCATCGTGACCTGTTCGTCTTTGAGCTGGTATTTCATTGAAACGAGACGCCAGGCCATGACCGATAACCTGGAAGAACTTGGAACGATCCTGTTGACCAACACGGTGCGGAACGAGCATTTTCGGATCGGTGGCGTCGTCCTGGAAGATCGCATCACGCTCGATCAATTCATGCAAAGTCTGTTGGCCGTCGACCACGTCGTCTATGTCGTGATCACGGACTCCGACGGCCGGATCCTCGACCAACAAAGCAAACGAACACGCAAGCGGTCGAACCGTTTCACGCACACCGCAGAAGAAGCCCTCTACCCGGATGACCGACTCGTAGCACCGCTGCTACAGGCTCCCCTGACCGCTCCGCTCTTGACCAGATTCGTTCTGTCCGCAGAGCACACTCTCGTCCAGGAGGACACGCCATCGGATTGGCTTCTCCCCTTCTTCGTCCGGGAAGAAACTCTGTACGACTTTGCGATGCCCGTCCTCCGTGAATCATCGGCAGAGTCCCCCATGCCTCAGCTTTCGGTCGAATTGGAAGAGAAAAGCTTCCCTCTGCCGACGAAAAGTTCTCCGGTAGTCGGCCTTGTACGAATCGGGATCACCGACGCAAAGGCAAAGGAAGCGCTGCTGGTCATCGTCCGCAATGTCTCGATCCTCACGGTGCTCATCATCCTGGCAGGTATCCTCGGCGCACATTTTCTCACGTCCCGCATCACGACTCCGCTCCGAAGCCTCGCCGGCGCCGCCCGGCGACTTGCGCAGGGACATGACGTACCAATTCCGCTCGTTGCCTCCACCAATGATGAAGTCGGGCAGTTGACAGACATGTTCAATGTCATGACCCGGTCTTTGCATGATCGCAATCAAGCGATCACCATGAACCTCGAGACGATCCGGCGGCAGGTCAGGCAATTGACGACGGTGCATCAGGTCAGCACGGCGATCGCAAGCGCCAGCGTCCTCGACATGAACCGGCTGCTCGACACGGTGCTTCAACTACTTGCCGAAAATCTGGGCTTTTCCAGGATGGCGGTCATACTCTACCACCCGGACCGTCACTGCGCCTCTGTCGCCCGGAGCATCGGATTCTCGCCGGAGATGGAACAGGCAGGTCATCGGCTTCACATACCGGTCGTCAATGACGGCATCTCAGCCGAGCTGCTCCTTCACGGCAAGCCAGTGCTGATTCATGACGTTGAAAGCATCGCCCCACGCGTACACCCGCCGATGCTTGAACTGCTCCGCCGGTCCGGTGTGCATTCGTTCGTCGCCGTGCCGCTCCAGAGCCATGGGAGGATCCTCGGATACCTGGGTGGGAATCGAGGTTCTCAACAATGTAGCGAAGATGATCTTCATATTTTGCTCACGATCGCCGGCCATGTGGCCGCCGCCATCGACAATGCCAAGGCGTACTCTGATTTGACAGAGCTGACTCAGCATTTGGAAGAGCGCATCGAGCAACGGACCGAAGAGTTGTCGCGCGCCAACACACAACTTCAGGAACATGATCGACGCCGGTCGACGTTCCTCTCCGTCGTCTCACACGAGTTGCGGACCCCCATGACGGCAATTCGAAGTTTTGCGGAAAACATGCTGGACGGCGTGACGGGGCCGTTGACCGACCTGCAACATACCTACCTCACACGTATCCAGCACAATGTCGCCCGACTTGGGAGAATCATCGTACAATTGCTCGATTGGTCGCGCCTCGATACCAACAGCGTCCAGCTTCGCCTGGAAGAGGTCTGCATCCACCAGATCGCCACGATTGCGGCCGACAGTTTGCAGATGGTCGCCGCGGAGAAAAACGTGTCCCTCACCGTGGCGTCGGCCGAGTCGCTTCCGCTCGTTCAAGGCGATCGCGACAAACTGGAACAAATTTTGTGGAACCTCATCGGAAATGCGATTAAGTTCACTCCGTCTGGCGGTCGTGTGACGGTGGAGTTTTCCGTATGGAACTCAACCTTCGTGCAGACCTGTGTCGCCGATACCGGCTGCGGGATCGACCCATCCCACTTGCCGAACATTTTTGATGAATTTTCCAGAGTGCCGTCGGCCATGCCCGCCTCACAGGGAGCTCAACTGGGTCTGTGTATCACAAAGACCCTCGTCACCCTGCATCGTGGGCACATCTGGGTCGAAAGCCGGCCACAGGCCGGTTCGCGTTTTTACTTCACGCTTCCGATCACGGAGTCACCGAACGAACGCCATATGACACACCCTTCTGTGACTCCCACGGTATGGGAGAGAACAGAGCAACGGATCTTTTGAAAGGACAGGGACCTTATGCGAGCTAAAATTCTTGTCGTCGACGACGACCCCGATATCCTGCTGAGCTTGCAGAATCGTGTCGGTTTTATGGGACACGAACCCTTGACGGCGGCCAACGGCAAGGATGCCTTGCGCTTGATCAATGAAGAGGAACCGGATCTTGTCCTGCTGGACTTGAAAATCCCGGATATCACCGGCCTTGAGGTGTTACAGCAGGTCAATGCGGCCTCACTTCCGAGCGAACCTCAAGATGCGGAGACGCCTCAGACGACCCCCTATACGACGCCGCTCATCGTCATACTCACGGCATATGGAACCATCGAACTCGCCGTCCAAGCCATGCAACTCGGCGCTTTCGACTTTATACCGAAGCCGTTCACCGCAGACCACCTTACCGTCGTCATCAACAAAGCCTTGGCTACCGTCGCCCTTCACCGTCAGGTCGAGACGCTCCGCAAAGAGGTCGATGATCAGTTCGAACCGATCGTCTCGAGCAGCAAGCAGATGAGTCGACAACTGACGGTGGCCAAACAGGCGGCGGCTTCCTCCGTAACGGTCTTGTTGCTCGGCGAAACGGGGACGGGAAAAGAAGTCGTCGCCCGCGCCATTCACCGTTGGAGCCCTCGCTCCGCAAAACCATTCATTGCCGTGAATTGCGCCGCCTTCCCGGAAAATCTACTCGAGAACGAACTCTTCGGCCATGAGAAAGGCGCGTTCACCGGGGCCCTCAAGCGGGAACCGGGTAAAATCGAGATCGCCGAGGGAGGCACGCTGTTTCTGGACGAAATCGGCGATATGCCGCTCACCATGCAAAGCCATCTCTTGCGGGTCCTTCAAGATCGGACCTTCTACCGTGTCGGGGGCACTCAAGAAGTACGCACCGACGTCCGGTTTATCGCCGCCACGAATAAAGATTTGAAACAGGCGATTCGTCAGGGCACATTTCGCGAAGACCTGTATTTTCGCCTTGCCGTAATCACCATCGCGCTGCCGCCGCTGCGTGAACGGATGGAGGATCTGCCCACCCTCGTTGAACATTTTCTCAACCGGCCGAGCAACGTGGGTCTGTGTAAACGCGTGACCCTCAGTCCCGACGCATTCCAGGCGCTGCAGCACTACTCGTGGCCCGGCAATGTGCGGGAACTGGAAAACGTGCTCACTCGGGCGTTGATTTTATGCCCAGGCGATACGATCGGCCCCGAACACCTTTCATTACCTGCGTTGACGACTTCACCTGTGGCTGCTCCCCCCGTTGAGCCGGAGCCCAGCACCGACATCCTATTTTTCTCGTATCACAAGAGCATGGACGCGTATAGCCAGAAACTGATTGAGGCCGCCCTACGTCGGAATGGGTGGAATCAGACGAAAGCGGCAGCCGAGCTGGGTCTGCAACGGACCTACTTGACCAAATTGCTCCGGCAGAAGCAGATCCCAGGCAAACCGCCTGCGACCTCCTCGGACTGAAGACCTACTTCTGACACTGTTTTCATCTCGCAGTTCAAACCTTCGAACAGCTGCGGACATCTTCGACGTCCGATTCTTAACTATCCGCATCTAATTTGATCCAGCTTGGAATCCATTCAGATTCAGGCGCAAGCCGGCACACTGTGCGCCTCTCTGCATAATTACCGTAAATACCACAGGTTAGATTTCATCGTGCGTGGCTTAAGAAATGCTTAGTCCTTGCCATGAAGCAGCGTTCAACGTGGAGCTGAACTTTATGACCGAATTTTAAGAACAAACCTCGCCTCCATGTGAATGAATCACCGATGGAGAACCGGAAAGGATGGGTACCAATATTATGATGACCGATGAGATGGCTATGTTAACGATCTCGGGCGCGATCATCTTTGCAGCGCTGATGTTGGCAATGTTCATGCGCAAGGCGTGAACCGTAAAGAAAGAAACCGGTGGCCGGAGAAGCACCATGTTGACGTCGATCTCGATCTGGGATGGTTCACGGAGTACCAGCTGCAGCGTCAACATACGATCGGCACAACTCCCGGAGAGCAACTTGCGCGGCGCAGCATTCCGACAAAAAGTATAAGGAAGGAGGTGAGCGACCATGATGATGTTGATCGTTGAAGTACTCCTGATCAGTGCGGTGATAGGAGTGATGCATAAAGGGCTTGCCCAGGATCGCGAGTGGTCGTAATGAAGAAACAGGTTGCGATCCGTCCCCAAGAGGTTTGATCGTAGGGAAAGGCTAGAGGCGGGCCGGGACGGCTCTACTGCCTCGCCGGCTCCCGCCGAACGGCTCGGACAGCAATACGAATCGTTTTCTTCTAGAACCTATCTCAAAATTGGAAGGCGAGACTCTATCGGTTTCCTTTGAGCGTCACCGCATCAACGAACGGCGTTATTTCCAAGGATTCTGTATGCTGCTCGCTGTTGATGCCTGTGGCCAACGTGGGTTCCTCATCGAACATCGATTTTGAGATAGGTTCTAACCAAGTGCGGTGCGGTTTGGTAGAGAAAGTCCAAGACTACGGGAGGGCC
>JBBIKN010000098.1:0-12437 GCA_037445435.1 Nitrospira sp.
CTCCAGCGGAGGGCAGTGTTCAAGAAGCCTTGCTGACGTTTGTAAAGGCAATCAGTTTTGCTAAATCGAATACTGGAAGATCGGCTTGGCGCCGATAGCCTGGGCCAAGACACCACGGCGCTTTAATTCGTCGAGGATGCGAGCGGTGGCTGCATCGAAATCCGTGGGTCCCGTAAGGACGACATCGGTATTCGGCGGAGGCTCTTCTTCGGTCTTGCTCATGTGGACGGCGATGACCGGAGCGGGATGAACCAGCGTTCTGATCGCCTGCGAGGCTTCGCGGTAAGCAAGGCCGAATGGGTTCGTGGTGGAGACGACGATGAGGCCCGTGTCGGTGAGGAGGCGTGCCACTTCGCCATAACGCCTGGCCATTTCGGTCGTCTGCCCTCGCTCCTCTTCGCTGAGATCGGCATCAAGACCGCGACGGAGATTTTCCCCGTCCAAGAGGTAGGCATGACGCCCATCCGCCACAAGGCGTCCTTCAAGCTTTCTTGCCAAGAACGACTTGCCGGTGTGGCGACCACCGGTAATCAGCACGACTGCCGCTCGATGGCCGTACTGCTGCGCGCGATCCTCGACCGTCACTTCGCCCTTGACCCAGGCGAAATCGCGCCGTCGGGCTTCTTCGCGGAGAAACTCCTGATCGTCATGAACCAACTCCGTGATGATGCCGCCGCCCGCGATGTCGTATTCGTCCACGAGAACGAACCGGCCGGTGGCTTCGAACGATGCTGAAAGATCGAATGCGATCGGCGCTTTGGTACGTAAAGTCAATTCGGCCACTTGGTTCTTACTGATGGTGTTGCTGCCCTGTTGGTGAGCAAGGTCCATCGTATCGATAATCCGATGGATGGAGGCCACCTCGCAGTCCACTTCCTTGGTGGCGACGCGGAGGAGATACTTGCGACCTTTTTCCAATGGCCTCTTGCCGAGCCAAAACAGATTGGCACGAAAAGCGGTCGACACAAGCGGTAGATGCTCCTGATGCGAGGCGATTTCTCCGCGCTCCACAAAGATCTGCTCATCAAGCGTTATCCCGATCGATTGCCCAGCCTGGCCTTCCGTGGGCGGCGGCTCGATATTGAACGCTTCCACCGTCCTGATATTGGCTCGCTTGTTGGAGGGTGAGAACACGAGATGATCGCCCACTTTTAACCGTCCGGCCGTGATGCGGCCCGTGATGATGCGGCGCGCATCAAACTTATAGACGTCTTGCACAGGCAGCCGAAGCGGTTGCTCCGATCGCACAGTTTCTTTGTTGAAGGCACCGAGTGTATCTAGAACGGTGGGGCCGCTGTACCACGACATCTGCTCGCTGCGGTTGGCGATGTTGTCGCCCAGCTTCGCGCTCACCGGAATGAACTGCGACGGCACGGCTTTGAATTGCCCTAAAAATTCTCGATATTCTTTTTCAATCCCGTCGAACACGTCTTGCCGGTAGCCGACCAAATCCATCTTGTTGACCACCACCGCAAACTGCCGGACACCCAGTAGCGATAACAGATACCCGTGCTTTTTCGATTGTTCTTTGACTCCTTCCAGGGCATCGATAAGCAGCAATGCCGCCTCGGCGCGGGCTGCGCCGGAAATCATGTTCTTCAAGAATTCTTTATGCCCTGGGGCATCGATGATGATGTATTGCCGACCTTTCCACATGAAAAACGTGCGAGCCGTATCGATCGTAATGCCCTGCTCCTGCTCCTCAAGAAACGCATCGAAGAGGAAGGCATATTCGAATTCCTTCCCCTGTTGCTTACAGATGGCCTGCACCTTTTCCAACTTGCCGTCGGGAAGAGAGCCGGTGTCGGCATAGAGCCGGCCCAGCAAGGTGGACTTGCCGTGATCCACGTGACCGACGATCACGATGTTCAAATTTTCAGACGGCTTGGTATTCGCGGTCGTCATGATTCCTGAATCTCCTTCACCGATGCTCAACATGATCGTTCAGCAAGGCCGCAGGGAGCGAGGTTCCGGAGGCGTACGTGGTGAGTACGTTGACGGGACCGAGCGACAGAGAACGAAGCTGACGGTCATTTTCAGCATCGGGTTTCACATGTATCCGTCTTTTCGCAGCAACTCCATGCCTCGCCCTTCGTCCTGTGCTCGTCCGGACCGCTCGGCGACTGTCGTATGTCGAAGTTCCTCAATGATGTCATCCACCGTCTTGGCAGTGGATGTGATCGGCGACGTGCAGGGCGCGCAACCCAGGCTGCGATAGCGGGTGCCATCACCCTTGTCGAGGTACAAATCGATGAACGGAATATTTTCAAGCTTGATGTACTCCCAAATATTGATTTCCGTCCAATCCAACAGGGGGTGGATACGGATATGCGTGCCGGGTGGAAACGTGGTCTTATACTGATCCCACAGCTCCGGCGGCTGATCCCGGAAATCCCAGTCTCCGTGTTTATCCCGGGGAGAGAAATAGCGTTCCTTGGCTCTCGTCCCCTCTTCGTCGGCACGAACGCCGAGAATGACGCCGGTGTAGCCTTTGTTCTCCAACAGTTGCTTGAGGCCGTTCGTTTTCAGCGCGGTGCAACAGACCACCCGGCCCATCGTGTGATTCATGCCCGCCGCCAAGGCTTCCTTGTTTTGGCCGACGACCAGATTCAATCGCCATTCTCGTGCGAGCCGATCACGGTACTCGATCATCGCCGGAATCTTGTAGCTGGTATCGACATGGAGGAGTGGAAAGGGCACATGCCCAAAGAAGGCTTTGCGCGCTAGCCAAAGGAGAACGGTAGAATCCTTGCCCATTGACCACAGCATGGCGAGATTGTCGAAATGTTTGTAGGCCTCCCGAAGGATGTAGACACTCTGATCTTCCAGCTGCCGAAGATGTTTCATGGCTCCACTCTTTTCCCTCTCTCCTACCCCTAAGCCGCCACCGGCTGTCGCACCAACTCATCCAGCTTGCGTGCCGCGGCCCCGCTTTCCACCGACGCGCGCGCGGCTGGGTAGCAGGTAGACAAAGATGCTCCTTTGCCGGCTGCATAGAGCAGCATGGCCGCATTCATCAGAACCCATTCCCTCGGACCTCCCTGCACCCGGTTCTGAAGAATCCGGCGCAGCAAATCGGCTTCTTTGTCGCGCTGATCGGGTGGAAACCCCGCCATCTCTCGTGAGGGGGCGAACGTCAGACCGAAATCCTTCGGAGCCACCCCCAGCGGCGTGATGCGTTCGTCTCGCAATTCCAGGACTCTCGTCGCCATCGAAGCGGACAACTCCGGATTGCCTTCAACCCCGCGAATCACCAATGCTCGGCGACACCCGAGCATGCGTAAAGCTTCGGCTGTTTTTTCGAAATGAGGCGGATGCGATAATCCGACTACCTGGACAGCCGCCCGAGCCGGGTTGAGCAGCCTGGCGATCGGATGAAACACGTTCCTGACGCCGAGCTCTTGACGCATCTCCAGAAATCGATGGACGGGTGGGTGATACAGACCGATGTCGAGATAGGCGAAGCCTTTCTTGTGTACATCTTCGACGACCACCTTGGGATGAGTATCAACTGGAATGCCTAAGGCTTTGAGCACTCCGGCACTGCCTGGTCGACCCGGAATGCCGTCGTAGCCATGCATCAGAACCGCGGCACCAGCCGCCGCAGCAACGATCGCAGCCGCAATGCTTGCGTGAAATGTGTCCTGCTTCCCGGCATAGGTCGGCACATCCACCAAGGCCAGGTCCCGTGAGACGACGAGCGGCGGCACATACTGCCGAACCGCAGCCGTCAATGCCGCAAGCTCGGTGACCGATTCCGTCTTGAATCGCATCGCAATGAGGAAGGCCCCGACTTGTGCCGGCGTCGCCTCCCCTTCGATCAACGCCTTCATCGCCTGCTTACACTCATCCCAGGTCAGATCTTTGGACGCCTTCGGACCTTTTGCAATTTTGGCGAGGAGGGCCTGAATCGGCATGTTACGACTTATGGAGTCCACACTCGGTTTTGGAAAAATTCTTCCAGCGACCGGCCCGCGGATCATCGCCCGGTGCTACTGGGACGGTGCAGTAGGTGCAGCCAATGCTGGGATAATTCTGATCATGCAGCGGGTTGTACGGAACCTCGTAGACCTTGATATAGGTCCACACATCGGCCCATGTCCATCGTGCCAGCGGATTGACTTTCACCAATTTAAATTTGTCGTCCCACTCGATCAACCCGGCATTCGCTCGAGACGGCGCTTGATCCCGTCGGATGCCGGTAATCCATGCCTCATACCCTTGCAGCACGCGAGTCAACGGCTCGACCTTCCGTAATTGGCAGCATTGATCTGGATTACTGGCCCACAGTGCGTCGCCATAGGATTCGGCTTGCTTCTGAGGCGTCAGTAATGACTTGACTTGGATGACCTGAGTCGGCTGAAGACCGTACCGCTCAATCACTCGGTCCCGCGTGGCATAGGTTTCAGGAAACAAAAAATCGGTATCGAGATAGAACAACCGCATCGAGGGATTGATGCGATGCACCATATCGATAAGCACGACGTCTTCAGCCCCGAAACTGCAAGCCAAAACAATCTTCCCGTATCGTTCAATCGCGGATGCCAGTACGTCCTGAGGCTGCTTCGTTTCGAACGAATCCCCCCACGCTTTGAGCTCTGCAATGAACTCAGATCGGCCGTTTACCGCCATAGTAAATGAGATCCTACCCTTCGACTTTCTCGACCAAAATCCGATAGTGCGACGCTTCCGGCTCCAAGGCCTCTTGGATCAACACCTTATGTCCATCGTTCTTGAGGCTCATTGGTACGTTCTTGATCGGTTCGCCTGCGTCCAACCACACTTCCAGCTTCTCACCCGCGTCCATCATCTCCAGCTTCAACTTCGTCTTCACATAGTTCATCGGACAAGCGACCCCACGGAGATCGTACACCGGCGCACCTGTCGGAACAGGCGCAGCCGCCTTGGTCTCGACTGGCGCAGGCGCGACCGGAGGCTTGTCCTCTTTCACAGCCGACAGCTTGAGGTCTTTCCCCATTTGATCCGTCGCCGCTCGGCAGGCTTCAACAAATCCTTTGGCGAACGCCATCTTCTCCTGTGCCGATTCAGCCGACGTCTCCTTCGGGCCCAGATCGCCGACCTTCTTACTCAGGTCTCGATAGATGGGCGGGACGACGCCCTTCTGCGCAATCCGGCTGTCGAACTCGATGAACGTTTCTGAATCCGTCGATGGTTCCAGTCCTTCGGTCACCAACAACGCCTTCGCCGCCGCCAACACGGCTCGGTACGATTTGTTGACCGACACAGAATATTGATGCTTCTCGACCAGCAGTTTCGCCTGATACAGCTCTTGATCGGCCTCCAGGATGCCGTTCTCGATCATCTCCAGGGCGCCACCGGCACACTCTCCTGGGCCGAGATCCTCAAGGACAAATTCATCCTCCCCTTCCCAGTCATAGTAGAAGGTGGGATCGTCTTCGTAGGACGGGACGATGGTGTAGGGAATCAATTCATCCTTCAGCTTGCTCTTTCCCATGCGGGCGATGAACTTCGGGAAACTCTCATTCGGTTGACGATCACGCCGATACACGTCGATCAAATGGGAGATCGCTGCCGGTACGGCCTTTGCGGGCAGCTTGACCGTCATTTGGCCGATCTTGGCGGTCCCGTTCACTGACCCACCGAGGTGCAATTCATAGTGCGGCGCCACATGTTCACCGATTCGCTTGCCGACCCCGTGCAGCCCGATCGTGGAAATGTGATGCTGGGCACATGAATTGTGACAGCCGCTGATTTTCACGCTGACGTCGCGGAGGTCTTCCGGAACGCGTCCGGCCGGAAACACCTCGGCCAGCGCCCGCGCAAGCCCTTTCGACGACGTGATCCCCAGCCCGCAGGTATCGGTGCCGGGGCACGCAATAATATCTTCAACCAGTTCAGCACCGGGATCCGCCAACCCGTGAGACACCAGATCTTCATAGAGATTCGAAATCATGTCGGCAGGTATCCAACGGATGACCATGTTCTGGTTGATCGTCGTGCGAAGGTTGCCGTTGGAATAGCGTTCTGCAAGATCCGCCACAAACAACATTTGTTCTGAAGTCATGTCGCCCATAAACAGCTTGATGGCCGCCGTGACATACCCATCCTGCTTCTGCTTGACGACATTCGTTCGTTTCCACATTTCGAACGGCGTCTCATGGCCGTTATGATGTGCCCCGTTTCCGTTGCCGTTGCCATTCTCAGTCCCATTCGTCATACCGTTACGGGTAGGCATGATGAGCTTCGGCTCATCCTGATGTTGCAGCAAGGTTACAGGGCCGTTCTTGGGAAGCACATGACCCATGGCCACGTAGGCTGCTTCCCAGCGTCGCTTGAATTCCTCAAAGCCCAGCTTATCGATCACGAATTTCATGCGGGCCTTGTTGCGGTTTTTTCGGTTGCCAAGGGTATCGAACACTTTAATGACCGCCTCGATGCTGGGAATCAGCTCTTCCATGGGGGTGAATTCTCGAAGCAGCTGGGCGATCCTGGGAGTGGAGCCCAGTCCTCCACCGACCACCATGCGAAAGCCGATGACCCCATCCGCTCGTTTCACCGCCAGCAAACCGATGTCGTGAATCGGAGTCAAGGCGCAATCGTGCGCGCAACCCGAGAAAGCAATTTTGAACTTTCGCGGCAAACTTTGGTTCAATGGATTCCGCAAGAGATGATAGGCCACAGTCTTCGCGTAGGGAGTTACATCGAATACTTCACCTTGGCACACACCGGCCAAGTGGCAGGCCGTGACATTGCGGACGGTATTGGCACAAGCTTCCCTCGTGGTCAGTCCGACTTCAGCCAGGCCGCGCATGATGGTCGGCACATCTTTAAGCTCGACAAAATGCATCTGGATGTCCTGTCTCGTCGTGACATGACCGACTCCGGTGGCATAGCGGTCGACGAGTTCCGCCACACGGCGAAGCTGATTCGCCGTAAGGCCGCCAAAGGGAATCTTGACCCGGACCATTTGGACGCCAGGTTGCCGCTGACCATAGATGCCATATTGAAGCCGGAAGGGCTTGAACAAATCGGTGGAGACTTCTCCAGCCAATGTCCGCATGGCTTCAGCCTCGAAGGTCTCTATTTCTTCCAGGATGGCGGAAGGGATCGGTTTCGTCTCAATCCGAGGGATGGTGAGCGATTCGACCGGATTCATATCTCTATCTCCTTGTCTCCCGAAAAAAGAAGCCGTCTAGTCAGATGTGGTACATCGGAGTCCGCTGTGCATCGATCTCCCGCAGACGCATCGCCAGCTGTTCGACCGTAATGTTTTCGAGAACCTTCCGTTCTGCTTGCTGAACTTGGTCCCAGACGTCACCTAGCAACAGTTCGGGCTTGGCCGCATGACGATCGCGTGTCCGCTGCCCCATAAATGACCGATGAAAGACGGGCCCTTCCAGCGCTTCGACGATGTCGGCGACCGACATAGCCGCTGGTTCATGTGTGAGGAGATAGCCTCCTTGAGCACCTCGTTGGCTTTCTACGAGGCCAGCCTTCTTCATCGCATGGAGGACCTGTTCAAGAAAACGGACCGGAATCCCGTGGCGCTTCGCGATAGACCGCGATTGAACCGGAGCTTCGTTTGCATGTATCGCGAGATCAACAGCAACCATAATTCCGTAAGTGGCACGCTTGGACACCTTCATTCTTTATTATTCCTGTAGGAATTTGACAGACATACCTCATCTTTTCACGGTCTGTCAAGGTACCAGGAACGTCGCCGGTCGAGATCGATATACGTACGAGTATTTAGCATGCCAAGCTGAATTGCATGGAAAAGATTGAGGGTCAAGATCGACCTAGAAGCCATTCTCTTAACATGTATTTCAGATCCGAAGAGTCATGCGGAACGCAGCTCAGAAGGCCGTCTGGTCCATAAATCCGATTGACATCCCTTGTGTCCTAGGCAATAATCCGCCCTCTTCTTCTGGTGGTGCCTTCATGTCTGTGCCGTCATCCTCATTTACTATTCTATTGCTCACGAATGATACGGCCGTACAAGCTCTGGTGAAACAGGTATTTAAGGACGCTTCTGTCACGATTGTTCGGGACCCTTCGGCGTTTCAGAAGGAGTTGCCAAAACATCGGTTTGATACTGTCGTGATGGAGGCGCACGGCAAACCGGAACCGCTGGACGGATGGCATGATCACCTCGACCCCTCCCGTACCCTCTGTATCAGGGGGTCTAAAGCCGTCCTGAAAAAGACGCTGAAAGCGATCCAGTTGATGAATCAGCCCGGCAGCCCACAGCAAAACAAAGCCCGTGACGCCTCCCTCGAGAGCTACTTAGAAGTGAAAATGGGGGAATTCGTGAAGGGAATGAGAAACGGATCGGCAAAGAACCTTCATCCAATCCTGATTTCCGCCGTGGAACGTCCTCTCATCACGTCGGCGCTGCGGGAGACAGGAGGCAATCAAATACAAGCTGCCGAACTTCTCGGACTCAACCGTAACACCTTGCGAAAAAAAATCGTGAATCTTCATATTCCCTTGAAACAAACGAAGGCGAGGGCGAGTCATGGTGCCTGAACACCACATTCACAGGTGTGCTGCGGAGTTCACTTTCCACATCATCTCTCAACACTCATGGAGGAGGGAATCATGACAAAGGAAGAGCTGATCGCAAAGATGGCCGCTTCAGCAGGAATCACGAAGGTCGCGGCCGGAACCGCCCTCGAAGCCTTCACCGGCGCGGTGACTTCCTCGTTGAAAAAAGGGCAACGTGTCTCCCTTGTCAATTTCGGCACCTTTACGATCTCAAAACGAAAAGCACGAATGGGAAGGAATCCGCGGACGGGGGAATCACTCCGCATCCCAGCGACGAAGGTCCCTAAATTTTCAGCCGGAAAAGAGCTTCGCTCCGCAGTGAGGTAACAGGTCGCTGATTGCTTGAAGGATATTTGAGCCAAGAGGTTAAAGAGAAGGTCGTCTTCCTTTCAGAAGACTGAAGGAAGGCGACCTTCTCTTTCGTTTTCTTGACAGTCTCAACGAGGCTATATTAGCATGCCTCCTCTATCGATAGGCGCGTAGCTCAGGGGGAGAGCGCTACCTTGACACGGTAGAGGTCGACGGTTCAAGACCGTCCGCGCCTACCATTTTGGTGCGAGGCACTGGCAGGCCTCTGAGAGGCACAGTGCCTTGTTGTTTTTTTGGCTGTGGATCACTTCGGTAAGCGATGAAGATATCAGTCAAAGATGGTCCAAGCGGTGACATTCAGAGCGGTAGAACTGTAGGAGATGCTCTCTCTCAATTAGGAGTCGCCGATCGGGATATTCTGGCAGCGAAAGTAGACGGAGCGATTGTTGATCTGTCGCGCTCTCTCACTGGGAATTCGGTAGTCGAACCACTGCGGTTCGACAGCGCAGAGGGGCGTGAGGTGTACCGCCACAGCAGTACCCATGTCATGGCTCAAGCTGTCAAAGAACTCTTCCCGTCTGCACAGCTGACCATCGGTCCAGCGTTAGAAGATAGTTTCTATTATGATTTTGCATTCGAACGTCCCTTTACGCCCGAAGACTTGGAGAAAATAGAAGAACGCGCTGCTGAAATTATCAAGCGTAATCTCACGATCACACGGCAAGAGTTTTCAAAACAAGACGCGATAGATTTTTTTAAGGCCCGTGGAGAGCACTACAAGGTCGAGCTGATTCAAGGTTTCCCCGATGGAGAGCCAGTCACCGCCTACACACAGGGCGACTTTGTCGATCTCTGTCGTGGGCCTCATCTCCCGACCACCGGCTGCATCGGGGCCATAAAATTGCTTACCACGGCTGGGGCGTATTGGCGCGGCGATGAACGGAATCCGATGTTACAGCGGATTTATGGGACGTCTTTCCCGACGAAAGCGGAAGTGGATGCCTACCTCGCTCGGTTGGAGGAAATCAAGCGACGCGACCACAGAAAAGTCGGAAAAGAATTGGATTTGATCAGCATCCAGGATGAGGTCGGACCCGGGCTGGTCCTCTGGCATCCAAAAGGGGCCGCCGTCCGCCTGTTGATTGAAAATTTCTGGCGAGAACAACATATCCGGGATGGGTACCAGTTGGTCTATTCCCCTCATACCGCACGCCTCGATCTCTGGAAAACCAGTGGGCACCTCGATTACTACCGCGAAAACATGTTCCCATCGATGAAGCTGGAAGGCAGTGAATATCAGCTGAAGCCGATGAATTGTCCGTATCATATCATGATCTATCAGTCTCACCTGCGAAGCTACCGTGACCTCCCGATTCGCTACGGGGAGCTGGGAACCGTCTACCGCTATGAACGGACCGGCGTGCTGCACGGCCTCATGCGGGTGCGCGGATTTACCCAGGATGATGCCCATCTCTTCTGCCGCCCGGACCAAATGGAACACGAAGTCAGCCGGGTACTGGACTTTACATTTTTCGTGTTACAGACGTTTGGATTTCACCAATTCGAAGTGTTTTTATCCACCAGACCTAAAGAATCCGTCGGTGGAGATGAACATTGGACCTTGGCCACCAACGCCTTGGAAGCGGCACTGAAAAGCCGTAATATCTCCTTTCACCTTGACCCGGGAGGGGGCGCATTTTACGGCCCGAAGATCGACATTAAGATCAAAGATGCGTTGGGCCGTTCGTGGCAATGCTCCACGGTCCAAGTGGATTTCAACAATCCAGAGCGGTTTGAGTTGAATTACATCGGAGAAGACGGGAAAGCCCATCGCCCGATCATGATCCATCGCGCCTTGATGGGATCCATCGAGCGTTTTTTCGGAATTCTGATCGAGCACTACGGGGGCGCGTTCCCGACTTGGCTGGCTCCCGTGCAGGCGGTCGTCATGAACATTACCGACCGTCAACACGACTACGTCACAGCCGCCGTCGCGCAATTGAAGGCAGCCGGCTTTCGTGTCGAAGCGGACCTCCGGAATGAAAAGATCGGGTTCAAGATTCGTGAGGCGGAAAAGGCGAAAGTCCCGTTTATGTTGGTCGCGGGGAATCGTGAAATGCAAGATGGGACCCTCTCCGTACGAGGCCGAAGCGGGGCAAACTTAGGAAACAAGACGGTAGCTGAGGTGTTGGACCTCTTACAAGCTGAGGTCACACACACAGCGAGAACTTCACACATCCATTAAAAAAGAGGTGGCCTATCGTTCCCAAATTGCGTGTGAATCGTGAGATCCGAGTCCGAGAAGTGCGTGTGATCGGTCCGGAGGGACAACAACTCGGCATCCTTCCGACGCCGGATGCTTTTCGTCAGGCTCAAGAAAGCGGCTATGACCTCGTGGAGGTCGCTCCCAACTCCGTCCCGCCGGTCTGTAGGATTATGGACTACGGGAAGTACAAGTATGAACTGAGCAAAAAAGAGCATCAAAGCCGGCGCCATCAAAAGTCCACGCAAGTGAAGGAAATTAAGTTGCGTCCACGGACGGATAAGCACGATCTCGAGATTAAGATCCGCCAGATGAAAGCTTTTTTAGAAGAAGGCAACAAGACCAAGGTCACCCTCACCTATCGTGGGCGAGAGATGGCCAATCAAGAGATGGGGCGCGCCGTGATGAATACCGTCATAGAACAATTGGCGCAAGCCGGGACCATCGAATATGCCCCCCGAATGGAAGGGCGAAGTTTGATCATGATCGTCGCTCCAAAAAGTTGACCTGTGATGCAGTGATCAATCAACCAAAGGAATCTTGCTGATGAAACTCAAAACACACAAAGGGGCCAGTAAGCGTTTCTCCAAGACCGGCAGCGGAAAAATCGTCAGACGTAAGGCGGGCAAGAGACATCTGCTGACTCATAAGAAACACGATCACAAACGCCGCTTGAGCGGCACCGAAGTCGTCGATACGGCGTTCGCTTCATCGTTGAGCAAGCTGCTCCCGTACGAGTAACACGAGTATTGCCACGGAGAACAACATCAGGAGTCTAGAAGGAGTACTGAATTATGCCTCGCGCAAAGGGTGGACCAAAAACCAGGCAGCGGAGAAAGAAACGGATCAAGCTGGCGTCAGGTCAGTACGGCGGGAAAAGCCGCCTCTTTCGTTCAGCGACAGAAAGCGTAGATAAGGGTTTGACCTACGCCTACACCGGTCGCAAAAACAGAAAGCGCGACTTCCGGCAACTGTGGATCGCTCGCATCAGCGCGGCAGTCCGAGCCCAAGGAATGACCTACGGTCGGTTCATCAACGCCCTCAAGAAGGCCAATGTCACCCTCGATCGCAAAGTCCTCTCGGACATGGCGATCAAAGACGCGGCGGGGTTTGGGGAACTTGTCGGCCTCGCGAAGCAACACTTGACTCCCGCCACAGCCTAACCTCACAGCGCCCAAAGAATGTCCGACGGAAGGAGAACGACACATTGTCGGTTCTCCTTCCCTTGACTCATGTCGAAGACGACCTTCCTACCCAAGCGTCGCCAGTTGCGAGAGGTTGACGTCGAACGCGACGACGGGCATGGCGATCTGCCAACGTTCGAGGACTTCCGGAT
>JBBIKN010000099.1:0-12298 GCA_037445435.1 Nitrospira sp.
TAGGGTTAATACTTAGCGTTGCTAATCTTTAATCAGGAGTTTGTCCGACATGGTGAAAATCGACACCACACTCTTGTATTGGATGATCACACTCTTGGAGCAGATGAAGGTGAGCTGCCGGCTCCAAGCTGAAATAAAAGTAGTGAAAGAGGCCCATCGAAAGGAGTTCTTGCGGCATCTCGAGCTTGCTCGAAACTATGCCGAAAAACTCTCTCTTCCACTGACTCAAAAACAAGTGGATAGGCTCGCGAAGGACATTTGGGAAAACACGGGTTCCTATAGAGACATCCTAGCCGGTCTCACGGATTTGACCACGCGGTTTTCGGATGAGTTGGTCCTTTACCATATGCCGTCTGAACACCAGGATCTCTTCGAGCATACAAGAAGGAAGATCGGAGACGAAGTCCTTGCGCGGTTTCCTGAAACCCTATTTGACGTTGAAGAAGGAGGGAAGTGCTTGGCCTTAGGTCGAGGAGCGGCCTGCGTCTTTCATCTCTCACGAGTGGTCGAAGTAGGGTTGTGCTATCTCTCCAATGAGGCACAGAAATTTCAAATCGTATGTCCTGATTCCGGCCCAACTCGGTCTTGGGAGCAGTGGCTTCATCCAATTGAGGCCGAATTAAGGAAGGATCGGAAGCAAAAGACAGAAGAATGGAATGCCGTGGAACCCAACTATGCGACAATTGTGAAACTTCTTCACACGGTGAGTGCAGCCTGGCGATATCCGACCTTACAAGGGGAAGCGAAGTATACCGTTGAGGAAGCGCGGGATATTTTTGATGCCACCTACGAGTTCATGCAGTATGCGGCGACAGCGAAACTCAGCTAACACTGAGTCACGGTTGAACTTGTTGCTGAGTAGGCGGCCGATGGTGAGACGGTGTCGACCTGAATGCCGTCTCCAAAGCGCCAAGGTTACCTGCCCATCCTATTAATGAATTTGATCTACGAGCAGGATTGGGAAAGAACCCAAGACGAGCGCTATCCTCTAGCGGTAGACAACGACTACACGTGTAAGGAAGTCTTCCAGCTGTACGATATGCTGTTCGATTGTTGAACGGTCTTCCAGTTTTGCCGCGCGTTCCATTGCCGCTCCGATTTCAGTAATCCAATCGAACCCGAAACCGCCTCCATCGCCTTTCATACGATGGCCCAGTGCCTGAACGGTTCCGAAGTCTTGCTTGACCAACGCTTCTCGAAGTGTCCGGACATCCTGCCTCCGGTTACCTAAGAAGATCGGCACAATATCTTGGAGATCGCGACTGATCTCTACAGTGAATTGGTCCATTGGTTCGGAATGTGAGGCGTGCATCACTAGACAAGGTGCTCCTTGTAGGCCTGAAGAACTTCCAATAACGTCGATTTCTTTACAGGCTTCGTGAGATGGGTGTTACAGCCCGCCTCAAAGATGCGGGCTCCTTCTTCCTTCAGGGCCAATGCCGTGAGGGCGATGATCGGCGTGGGTGAGAGATCATGATCCCGTTCCCACGTGCGGATTGCTTTTGTCGCGGCATATCCATCCATCACGGGCATTTGGACGTCCATCAGGATGACGTCGTAATGCGCGGCCTTAAATTTGTCCAACGCGGCGGCCCCATGTTCTGCTACATCAAGGAAGTAGTTGGTCTGTTTCAGATATGAGCGTACCAGCAGTTGGTTGTCGGGCGAATCTTCTACCAGCAATACGCGTAAGGCCCGTGTCGATGCAGCCGACGGTGGCGTTGTAATCTCCACACTCGTCAGCGGCGTTCCTTTTGTCCTGCCGAGTGCGATCCCGATTGTCTGCACAAGGTCGGATCGCCGAATGGGTTTAATCAGATATCCACCGAGTCCGAGGTCATACGTCCTGGCGATATCGTCCGCCCAATGGTCGGAGGTGAGCATAATGACTGTCGGGTAACTCCCGTTAGGTGAGGATTTCAGTCGTTCAACAACATGAAACCCGCCCATCGCAGGCATGCGGCAGTCGAGAAGCAAAAGCTCGTAGGTACGTCCTCGTTCGGTTGCAGAGCGGAGTTCGTCCAACGCGGTGTCCCCGTCGCTCGCTTCCGTAACGTGAGCCCCCCAGGCACTCAGCAATTCACGAAGTATGAGGCGGTTGGTGGGATGGTCGTCTACGACCAGGGCTCTGACTCCCTCAAGGTTGATCGGTGTAGCAAATTTCTGAGAGGTCGGTTCTGGTTGAACTTGAAGCAAGATAGAACAATGGAAGGTGCTTCCAGCTCCTACTGTACTCTCGGCCCAGATTCGCCCGTTCATACCTTCGACGAGGCGTTTGGTGATCGCAAGGCCGAGTCCTGTCCCTCCGTACTGCCTGGTCGTCGAAGCATGTGCCTGCGTAAAAGTGTCAAAGATCGAGACGAGTTGATCAGGGGGAATGCCGATTCCCGTGTCGCTGACGGAAAACCGAATGGCACCCGCGATATTCCGGTCGGGATCGTTCGTGACCTGAACGACAATGGAGCCTGTGTCGGTAAATTTGAGGGCATTGCCGATCAGATTGAGCAATATTTGCGTCAGCCGGGTGGGATCACCGATCACCTGACACGGCACAGTCTGATCCACATGGCAGGCGAGCTCCAGTCCCTTCTCGTTAGCTCGCATCGCCAGTATATCGATGACTTTGTCGACGACCTCGTACAGGTCAAATCGGATGGATTCCAGCTCCAAACGACCGGCTTCGACTTTGGAAAGGTCCAAAATATCGTTGATAAGGTTCAAGAGTGTGCCACCCGCACGTCGGAAGATCCGTAGGTACTTTCTTTGATCTGGTGTGAGTGGAGTATCCCAGAGGAGATCGGCCATGCCGATAATGGCGTTCATAGGGGTACGGATCTCATGACTCATGCTGGCTAAGAATTCACTTTTGGCGCGATTGGCCACTTCGGCGGCTTCTTTGGCGACACGGAGCGCTCGTTCCGCTTCACGCCGTTCGGCCGCTTCTAACGCAAGGGTTGCCATGGTGGCGAGTAGGTTGACGAGGTGTTCTTCATGTCGGCTCCACCGTCGAGGCACGCCGACGGACTCGGCGCAGAGTGCGCCCACGAGCCGTCCATTCTGTTTGATCGGTGCACTCAGCACGGCTTCGATATGGAATTGAGACAGGTACGCGTGTGCGAGACTTTTGAACCGCGGATCTCGGGAAGTATGGCGAACTGCAATGGCGCGATGGTTACGAGCCAGCGATCGAACATAGGCAAGCCAATGCGAGAGTTCGAATACGAAGGTAGGGTTGGAATGCCGTCGGCCGGATGTGCAAACGTCGATCAGTGTGATGCCGGCTTGTTCTTTTGCAAGCAACCAGATGCTGGCACGTTTGACTTGCAACAGCCTGCAGCATGCCTCTGAAAGAACGTGAAAGACACGGGACATGTCGCCGCTGTTCAAAGCCTTACTGTGCGCCAGCTTGCCGAGTGTGTCTTGATACTGCTTGAGTCGAGTCGTCGCACTCTGTTCGGACGAGGAGCGTGTTTGCTGAGAGGGCTTCCGTTTGAGAGTAGTGCCGCCTCGCTTGGTTGCAGACAGGAAAACCCGAGAGGAGATCTTGGTTGCCGCGACTTGGTCCTGACGTCCTCCACGTGGATAGTGTGATCGTGACATGGGGGTGTAAATACTCGGCGAATAACGTTGCCGTCTCTAATCGTTGTGTGAGTCTTGGACCAACGATAGAATACTGGCCGATTTCGTCCGATTGCGTCCCTCTTGTTTCGCCTGGTAGAGGGCCTGATCTGCGGCTTTGATGAGATCGGTAGGAGAAGAGTTTCTGTTAGGAACAACGCAGGCATATCCGACGCTGATCGTCACGAGTTCCCCATCTGTGTGCTTCATGCCGAGAGATTCCACTCGACGGCGAAGGCTCTCCGCTACTTGCGCTGCCCCGTCGATGCCTGTGCCGGGCAGTACGGCGACAAACTCGTCTCCGCCGTAGCGGGCGACCAAATCGCCGGGACGATTCACGGAGCTTGAGATCGCCGCGGAGACTTGTTTGAGGCATTCATCGCCGGCGGTGTGCCCCTTGGCGTCGTTGTACGTTTTAAATCGATCGATATCGAACATGATCAGAGACAACGGGGTCGACTCGCGCGCCGCTCTCCGCCATTCCTGGTCCAAGAAGTCATCGAACTGGCGTCGATTGGTGATACCCGTCAATCCGTCCAAGCAGGAGAGCCGGAGCAACATCTGATTGGCTTCTTGGAGTTGGCGCATGACCTCGAGGAGTTCCTGCTCTCGTGCGCGGCGGCGGTCGATTTCGTGGACGAGCCGGAGCACCGACCGTACTCTGGTCAACAGCTCGACCTTGTTGACCGGTTTGGCGACGTAATCCATCGCTCCTGCGGCAAACGCGAGTTGAAGATCGACCGGATCTGTCTTGACGGTGACCATAATAATCGGGGTATCGCGGAACCGGTCGGCGGCTTTTATCTGGCGACAAGCTTCGATGCCGTTCATCTGGGGCATTAAAATATCCATGAGGATGAGATCGACCCTCGCAATGCCGTGTTTACCTCCGTCCAGACCCAGATGCCTAAACGCAGCGGCGGCGGAATCCGCGGTCAGAATGTTCTCATAGCCAGCGGCCGACAGAATGGCCTGCAACAGTAACCGATCGTCTGCGGAGTCGTCGACGATGAGAATGCTCATAAGCTCACTCACACGGTCTTGCTGAGGAAATCTTGCGGAATCGTAACAGCTAGTCTTGATAAACGCCAGGATAAAGCTTTTTGAGGCAGGGTTGGCAGAGTCCGTGGCTAAACTCTGCTTCGGAATGCTCGCCGATGTATTCTTCGAGTTGTTGCCAGAATCCGCCGTCATTACGGATTTTCTTGCATGAGGCGCAGATCGGAATCAGCCCGCGAAGCACTTTGAC
Organism: Nitrospira sp.; assembly: GCA_037445435.1. Classification (GTDB taxonomy): domain Bacteria; phylum Nitrospirota; class Nitrospiria; order Nitrospirales; family Nitrospiraceae; genus Nitrospira_D. The sequence continues at coordinate 4,868 of JBBIKN010000099.1, forward strand.
TTCGCGGAGGGCGCGTTGGAGTTCCTCGTTGCTGCGGCGAAGCTCCAATTCCCGTTCCTTGCGGCAATCCATCTCGTTCTTCAATGTGAGCGCCGACGACACGCGGGCGAGTAACTCCACTCCGTTCACAGGTTTATTGATGTAATCCATCGCGCCAGCTGAGAAGGCTTCTTTCAGATTGTTGAGGTCATTCTGGGCCGTCACCATAATGATCGGAATGTCTCGAAGATGAGCCTGCTGTTTGATTCGCCGGCAAGCCGCCACTCCATCGATGTCAGGCATGAGGACATCCATCAGAATCAGGTCGACACTGACTGATACGTGCGTGTCGTCAAGGTTCAAGATTGCAAAGGCTGCCCTGGCAGAATCAGCCGCGACGATTTCAGTATGGCCGGCCTTGGTCAGAATAGATCGAAGCAAGAGATGTTGATCGGGAGAGTCATCGACGATGAGGATCGCCATAACACTACTTAACGGTTAGGAGCGAACGAAACTGAAGCCACCTGGGACAGGATGCAGTATAGCAAACGACTTGAGGGGCGAATCAGCTGAGCCGGCTTTTCACCAGGTCGCTGACTTGTTTGCCATCGATGGACTGCCCGGCGAGGCGGGCCATGACTGCTTTCATAACCGTTCCCATATCTTTGGGTGAGCGGGATCCGGTTTCCGCGACTACCGATGCGACAATGGCCTCGAGCTCTTGAGGGGATAGCGGTGCGGGGAGGTAGGACTCGATAATTTCGATTTCCTTCCGTTCCTTGGCAGCGAGCTCAGCCCGTTGAGCTTTTTCAAATTGTTCGATAGATTCCCGGCGTTGTTTGACGAGGGTCGTCATCACGCGGCTCATTTCAGCATCATCGAGGTCCCGCTTCAGCTCAACTTCTTTGTTCAGGATTGCGGCTTTGATCATCCGGATGACATCCATACGAAGTTGATCGCGGGATTTCATCGCGAGCTTGAGGTCTTCGGTCAGGCGGTCGGACAGCGACATGGTAACTCTCACGGTTACGGAGCGTAGGTTAGCAGCATATCCTCTTGGGCTCAGTGAGTCAACGAGATGAGTTCGGAAATGGTATTCAGACGAAGAGATGGTATGATTTGGCTCGAAGTGCATGGCCATCATCACGAATGGAGGATTGGTATGTCGGAAAAGGCGAGATGGTGCATGGAACGCGAGAATGGGTTGATCGCGACAGGAATAGGGGTGTTGCTGCTAGTTACGGGAGGCTGTGCAGGCGAGACACCGAAACCTGCGCCGACGATGACGCAGGACCAGGTTCGAAGCAATGCCGATAAAGCGTTCGAAAAACTCAAGCAAGAAGAGAAGAATCATACAGTAAACTCTGGTCCTTACTGAGGGTGTTGATCGCTCGCCGTGAGAGTCGTCGCAAGGGTTCAAACAACGGCAGCTCCCATAACAATCGATGGTGGGCCCGGTGTTCCACTTCGCGGGTTCGTGAAAAGGTCCGCAGGAGTGTCGCCGAGACGATCAAGCGGAGAAGACCGGAAAGAAAGAAGATAATGGGAGATTTGAAACAAGTTCCAGAGTCAGAGTCCTAATCTGCAGCGTGGCAGGGATGGTGCTGATCAACCAGTTTCCGATGATCGTTCCCATGGTCCATTCGATGGCCTTTTCGACGCTTGAAATGGCAACCGCCTTTGCAGATCTGTCGGCTGAACCGCATGAAAGACGTCGTTGTTCAACCCAAGCCCAAGTCCGGCCCACACATCGCCTCCGTAAAAATTGATGGTCACAAGAGACGGCCATGTCGTCCCGTACAGACAAAACATTGGCAGGAATACGACAAGCAGGCCGGTGAAAGAGAGCAGCGCCTTGTTCCCGAAACAATCGCCGAATTGGCCTCAGGCCGGCAGGCTCAGGAATTGACCGATGATGTCGGCTGCCAGGTTCCATACTGCCAATGAGCGAGATGGAGGTCCTGAAGCAGGTAAATGACGAAAAAGGGGCCCGTTACCAGCACAGCGGAATGTACGAGCTCTGAATATAGCCGGAAGTAGCGAAGTTTCGTTGACACGCCGGTACGAAGAAAGACCCAAAATCCCATTGGGTTGTTACTCGGTTCTTGCTGCGGTAAACCACTGACGTCTCGTAACAAGAGAGCAGATGCGCTGCGGCAGAGTCCAGCTGTGAGAAACATCACGGCAACGCCGACCCGCAGGAGTTGCCGCTGCTCGAAGAAGCTCAACAGGACACCTGCCAGACAGAGTGCGAGAAAACTGGTCAGTGCAACTACCCGAGATCGTCTCGCGAAGTATGAGCCTCGTTCATTGGGCTCTAGCAGGGCTGTTCCATGCTGGGGAGGTGAAATGGGTGAAGGTAAAAATAATGGCGACAGAGGCTATGAGCAGCCAAGGTCCTTGTTCAGGCCAGAGTAACGGGAGTGCTAGAATGGGAATCCAACATACTGAATTGACCATGATGCCCACAGAAAACGTGAGCGGCTCGACAGGGGAACCAGTGAGACACCTTGACGGAGACCACCTGTGCCCAAGTCCCTAAAGGTGAGGAAGGGCTGAGAGGATACCCAACTGAAACGGGGTTGCATGAAAAAGCAGGATTGAGCGGATGCCCACGGGCAGCACACGACCTTTTAATCTAGCGGGAGTTCCCCATCTGGAAGGACGGGGATGAGAGATGGCTGATAATGGTTCGGCTGAACGATTGTGGAGAAGCTGGCTTGCGGCAGGTGTCGTTTGTGTCGTCTTTTTCTCCGAACAGGGAGGGGCTGCCAAGGACATTCTGCCTCAGAAAGAACAAACGCTTACGGAATTCGGTTCCACCCAAAGCCCGTCATTCGATTATCAGGAAAACGGCGTTCCGCAGTCGATTTTTACATGGATCAAGATGGCCAAAGGCTTTGAAGTGGAATGGGATACGTTTGGACGAAAAGGCTGGTATACGCAGGATCCACGACTGAAACCGATCGAACCTGGAGCGATATTCGCTCCAGAAATTCCGGCGATCTATATCATCTTTGAGGTGGCTCCCTTGGAAGATCCAGCGCAGTTTGCAGTGCAATGGTACTTGGAACAGCCGAATGGTCAACTGAGCGAGAGCCCGTTGGGGATGGACGTACTGGAAGTGCCGGGCCATGAACGGTATGGTTACCTCGAGTTGAGAAGGCCGGCCGAAAGGTGGATGGTCGGCCGGTATCTGGCGAAGATCTACATCACACCGTTAGGGCAGCAGCCGTTTCACGCCGTGAATCACATCGGTACCATGCGTTTTAGGATTGTGGACGATCCATCTGTAGGGTCTTCTGAACAGAAATCGGTCAGGTAGGTTCAACAAGAAAGGGTGCTCATGGGAGAGCGTGTCAAAATTACAGATCCGGAAAAGCTGACGTTACTTTATGAACGCTTTCGGGATGTGTGTTTGGTCGAAAAAGAAGTCTGGAAGGAAATCTTCATGCCTCGCGATATATCGCAGGGACCGATTCGAACGAACATCCAAGACCGCTATGAGGTTGTGATCGACGATCCTGGAATCGAGGCAGCACTTGAGGCCAACATTGCTCTTGGCTCGGCCGCCTTGTGGGCGGCCGTCCAAGAATATCGGCAACACATCGCGTTCTATCGAATGCGTTGATGGTGTTAGAGCGGCAGTCGTTGCAATGCGGCGATCCGTTCTTCCATGGGCGGATGGGTCGCAAAGAGGTGCATGAAGCCGGATGTCTTACCAGAGATCTTGAAGGTCGCTAATGGATCCTGTGTGCCGTATTCAGGCTGTGCTCGGGTGACCCACCGATTGATCGATTCCAGAGCTGAAATCATCGCTCCCTTGCCGTAGACCTTCGCGGCAAAGGCGTCCGCACCGAATTCTCGGCGGCGGGAATGCCAACTGACGACCAGCATTGCCAAGAATGACAACACGACTTGCAGGAAAATGTAGACGACAAAAGCCAGCAATGGGTTCCCCGCGTTGCCTTCCTCTCGGTCTCCATGAGGTTGCCCCACTAACTGTGCCAAGAAATTGCTGATGTAGTACACGAACGTGTTCATTAATCCGGCCAGGACGGTGGTGGTAAACATGTCTCCGTTATAGACGTGGCCCATCTCGTGGGCGAGCACTGCTTTCACCTCATATTCCTTGAGGTTTTGCAGCAGACCGGTGGACACGGCCACCATCGAATTATTCTTGCTCGGGCCGGTCGCAAACGCGTTGGGGTCCGAGGAGTCGTATACCCAGACTTCGGGCATGTTGATATGTAACCGTTGAGCGATCTCTTGAACTGAATCATAGATGACGTGCTCGGCATGCGACTTCGGATGGGTGATCTGCTGACAGCTCAACATGGCGCGAGCCATTTGCTTGGAAAATGCCAAGCTGATGAATGCACCGCCGAATCCAATCACCAGCGACCAGACCAACAATTGCTGACTAAAGACCCCTCGCACATCGATTCCGAACGCCGGCAGGACGACGTTGATCAACAAATTGGCCGTGAACGAGAGCGTGATATAAATCAGAAAGTTTGCTATCAGGAACAGGCCAATACCTTTAAGCCACTTCATCGAAATCCTCCTTCGCGATCAGCCTTCGCCTAGGCACTCCACCATAACGACGTAACTGCAGCTGCTCCATTATACACAATACACAAGCTGTTCCGTAGAGTCGCATCGTTCAGTACTCGTTTAAAATAAGAACGCGGGGAAAAAAGTCAAGGCATTCGAAGTCACTGAAAGTATGGAGTAAAGTTTGACCCCTTCTCGTTATTCCTGATAGAAAGTCCTCATGGAAGTTGGGAAACGTCCTTTCCGGATTCTTGGCATGTTGGGCTGCTTCACTGTCACGCTGGCGTCAATAGGACAGGCTGGGGACATACCCACGTTAGGTCCCGCGATGGTGGTTCCCGTTTCCTCGGATGGAGTTCAACGGGCCACGGTCACTCTCGACAGCTATTCTTATTCGCCGAACCATCTGATCGTGGAAAGCGGGAAGCTGGTTGAACTGACTCTGACGAGCATGACGACGATTACGCCGCATAATTTCATCATCAAAGATTCGACCAGTGGCTTGTCAGTCGAGCAGGATGTCGGTGCAGGAAAAACCGTGATAGCGAGATTCGTCCCGACGCAACCAGGTCTCGTTTCGTTCTTTTGCGATAAACGCCTGTGGCCGATGCCGAGTCATCGGGACAAAGGAATGGAAGGAATACTGGAAGTCAAGTAAAGTGTGGCATGAACACCGCGTCTTCGAAACAGGACTTGCTTCGTAATCTGCTCAAGCGCGTATCTCGTCTTTTCTATACGACGCTCATCGTCGTGCCGGCGAATGTGCGAGATCAAGTCAGTTTGGCCTATCTGTTTGCCAGGGCTGCCGATACGATTGCTGATACGGAATTGATCGAACGGCCCAGACGCCTGGGGTTTCTCAATCGTCTCAGAGAACAGTTCATCGGAGACCGGGTCGATTGGGCGGAAATCCGTACCATCCAACAGGCCGTGGGACCGCTTCAGCAAGATTCAGCCGAGCGAATTTTACTCGAACGGCTGGACGAGTGTTTCACGCTCTTTTTAGACTTCTCGCCGGACGACCGACATCGAGTTCAGCGGCTGATGACCACATTGACGCAGGGAATGGAAATGGACCTGAGTGTCTTTCCCGGAACTTCCGCAGCCGAGCTCACCGCGCTCAAGACGTTCGATGACTTGGATCGTTACATGTACCATGTGGCCGGATGCGTCGGCGAGTTTTGGACCGATCTGATGTGTGCCCGTCGCAAGGCCTTTGCAAGCTGGAACATTCAACAAATGTCGGAAATCGGGGTACGATTCGGTAAGGGGCTGCAACTGACGAATATCGTCAAAGACGTTGCCCATGATCTGCAGAAGGGGCGTTGTTACATTCCGGAAATGATGCTGGCAGAAGCAGGGCTTATGCCTCACGATTTACTGAATCACAACACCCTCTCCCGCTTCAGGCCCGTGCTTCGCAAGCTCGTTGGTCTGGCGGTCGAGCATCTTGATCAAGGCTGGCTCTACACGATGACGATTCCACGTCATGAAACGAGGTTGAGGCTTTCCTGCATGTGGCCGATCCTTTCCGCCGGCGAATCGCTCAAGCTCGTCATGAATTCTCCGGATCTGTTAAATCCTGCCATCAAGGTCAAAATCCCACGTAGCAAGGTGTATCAGATCATGGCCATGACGACAGGCACTGGTGCGTGCGGATATGCGGGGACTGCCTATTGGGGGCATCTGCGGAAGCAAATTGTGTGATTTTCCCATCCTTCTTCATCAATCGCAGCTTGAACGGCTGCACACTGAGGTTAACGCCATCGCGCCGGATCGCTGGAAAAAGCCACATGAGTGAGCGGGCGATTGTAGGCAACTCATGCTTATCCGGTTGTTTCAGCAACCCCCTATAGGTTGTGGTCCTCCGTTATTCCGACGTCGGCTTGGCGTGTGCACGGTCCTTCGCACCGGCTATTGTGAAGTACGGCGTCGTCGTCCGCGCACTGCCGAGGCCGAGAAGCGTTTGGAACGCCGCCATCGGTTGCGTGCGGCGGTTGTATCGAAACACAAACTCGTCGAGGTAGACTTGGAGGTGGCGACGGCTGACCCCGTGGTGGGTTCCTGTGAGCCACTGTTGCAGTGGTACCGATGGCGCGGTCGGCCAGTGGCACGACAGAGTTCGCCCCCGTGCGAAGTTCGATTCTCAGAGGTTGAGAGCGAGGGACGTGCGTGAATCCAGCCCCTTCCAGGCCAGTGAAGCTCTTAAGCCCGTCGGTATATCGGTATAGATGGTCGATCCAGGCGCGACATTCCGCCGGATGAAGTCGTGCATCGTCTTCCCCTTGAAGTCAGGGATGACCTCCATCCGAACGCGACCAGAGGCCCTGCCGCGTTTCTCGACCGCCACGACCACCAACGCGGCGTTCCGCCCCTTGAGCTGACGGCTCCCGCGTATGCCCGCCTGCGGACCGCCGACCCAGGTTTCGTCGACCTCTACTTCGTCGTGAAGCGGCTCGCGCGCGGCGTTCACCATGGCCCGCCGGAGCTTGTGAAGCATCATCCAGGCGGTTTCGTATCGCCCAAGACCGAGCTGACGCTGGAGCAGCAGCGCCGAGATGCCGCGCTTATCGGTTGTCAGCAGGTAGGCCGCCCAAAACCACACCGTCAGCGGGGTCTTTGTGTTGTGAAGAATCGTCCCCGATGTCAGAGAGACCTGGTGACGGCAGGCAACACACTGGAAGCTTCGTCGTCGTACCAACGCATAGGCACGATGGTGCCCGCATCGCGGGCACGTGAAACCTTCCGGCCATCGGCAGGTCGCCAAATACTCATGGCACGCCTCGTCAGTGGCGAACTGGAGCTGAAAGTGGCGGAGCGTGGCTGGGAACGGTACCTGACCCATGCCCGCATACTACCCATGGTGGTCTGCTGAAACAACCGGATAAGCATGAG